>NZ_JAALDZ010000270.1:0-1250 GCF_014145125.1 Dietzia sp. CQ4
GTGACCGGGTGCGCGGGCGAGGTCTCCTCCCGCCTCGCCGCCCATCCGCGTCCCGCCCGCGCGCCCGGGCTCCCCGCGCATCTGGTGCACCCGGCCCACGCGGCCCGGAGCCACTGAGCCGCCGCCCGAGCCCCGGGATCCCGATCGCCCGAGCCCTGGGATCACCCCGCCGCCCGCTTGCGTATGGTGTGAGTCACACCCCTCATCCGGCCGGAGGTGCCCCGTGACCCAGACAGTCCACTCCCCCGTCGCGCCCGGCGAGGACCCGGTGGACCTGTCCTGGCGCCGGTCCGCCTCGTGCGGACTGACCCCGAAGAGCGCGCGCCCCGGTGCCCCCGATCCGCACGCGTCCCGGTCCCACCGACTCGCCGAGGCCGCCCGACCGGTGATGGACGACCTCGACGAGGTCCTCAAGGACACCGGAGCCATGCTCCTGCTCGCGGACCGCGAGGGACGGGTCATCCGCTCGGTGCGCGACAACGCCCGGATCTCCCGCATGCTCCTGCGGCGGGGAGTCGACGACGGTGCCACCCTCACCGAGGACGCGGTGGGCAACAACGGCATCGGCACGGCGCTCGAGACCCGCGCCGGGGTCTTCATCCACGGCGAGCAGCACTTCGCGGAGGTCCTGCGCGACTTCGCCTGTTACGGGCACCCGATCGTCGACCCGCTCACCCGCCGCCTGGTCGGGGCGGTGGATCTGACGGGGATGAGCGCCGACGCCTCCCGCATGTTCGCGCCGTTCGTGCGGAAGATCGTCGCGGACATCGAGGCCCGCTACGTCGACACCGCCCGCGCGGACGACCGCGAACTCTGGCACCGCTTCGTCGAACGCACCCGATCCTCCGACACCGCCACCTGCGCGTTCGGCGACGAGGTGGTGCTGGCCTCGCACTCGAGCCTGGAACGTCTGGCCTCCCGGGACATCGCAAGACTCCGGCGGCTGGTGGAGCAGGACGAGGTGGGCGACGTCGTGGAACTCTCGGTGGGGACGGTCGGGGTCCTGTCCAGCCGGGTCGGCCGCCGCGGCCACCTGCTCGACCTGACGTTCCCCGACCAGCACCCCGCGCCCACGCTGCGGAGCACCTCCTCCGCGGGCCCCGGCTCCACCCCGGGCTCGACCTCGACGCGGGCCATGACGTCCGCCCCGGGTTCCACCTCCACGCAGGGCACGACGTCCCCGCCCGGGTCCACGGGTCCGGCGGGCACGTCGGGTCCGGGGGCCGGTGCCGGTGCCGGTGTCGGTGTCG
>NZ_JAALDZ010000271.1:0-8333 GCF_014145125.1 Dietzia sp. CQ4
ACGACGCGGGCCTGCGCGGTGCTCGGGTTGCTGGCGCGCGGCGTGCTCGGGGTGGCCTGGCTGGGGTTCATCACCTCCAGCCTAGTTGTCGCCCCCGGTGGTCGCCGGGTCGTCGTGGTCGGGCTCCACCGGACCGGCCGCGTGGGCCAGCCGCCCCGCGATCGCCGCGAGATGCCCGCGCAGCGAGTCCGGGGACTCCACGACGAACGGCCCGGGCAGTCGACCCAGGTACCAGGCCAGCTCGTCGAGCTCCGGGGCGCCGGTCTCCAGGCGGCAGGCCGGTCCGTCGGGGTGGTCGGCGGACCGCAGCTCCGTCACCGTGCCGTACGTGGGCGGGAAGCACTCGAGCACCTCCTCGGCGGGGGCGTGGACCACGACGCTCGCGAGATGCTCGTACGGCGCGGCGGTCACCGAGTGCTGGACGTGGGTGGCCGGGTCGGGCACGTCCGGCCGCGGGGTGAAACGCCAGCGACTGCGGTGCACCGCCCGGATACGGTCCAGTCGGAAGGTCCGCCAGTCCGCGCGCTCGAGATCGTAGGACAGCAGGTACCAGCGTCGGCCCAGCACGACGATCCGGTAGGGCTCGACCCGGCGTTCGGTGTCGCGGCCGGCGCGGTCACGGTAGTCCAGCCTCACCTGCTCGCTCCCCCGCACCGCGTGTCCGAGCTCCATGAGCAGCTCCGGCTCGACGGGGGTGTCGGTGCCGGGGACGGCCACCATCGACTCGCTGACGTCGGCGACCTTCTCCCGCAGCCGTCCCGGCATGACCTGGTCGAGCTTGGTCAGGGCGCCCAGTGCGTGCTCGCCGACGCCGGCCACGGCTCCCCCGGCCGCCAACCGCAGGGCGATCGCCACGGCCACGGCCTCGCGGTCGTCCAGCAGCAACGGCGGCAGCCGCCGGCCCGATCCCAGCCAATACCCGCCGCCCGCGCCGCGTTCGGACTCGACCGGGTAGCCCAGGTCGCGCAGTCGGTCCACGTCCCGCCGCACCGAGCGGGTGGTGACCCCGAGCTCGGCCGCGAGTTCGGGCCCGGTCCACACGGTGCGCCGCTGCAGCAGGTCGAGCAGCCCCAGCACCCGCTGGGTCGTGGGCATCTTGTCCTCGGTCACGTCGTCCACTCTCGCACCGGCAGAGGACCAGATCTGTCCTGATCACCTGAGAGTCTGCTGTCGGACCGCGAGAGAGCCGCCCGACCGTCGGCCGACCGCCCCCACCACCGGGAGACCACCATGACCACAGCCCGCACCATCGACTGGACCGACCAGCTCGCCGACCAACTCGAATACCACTGGACCGGCCACCTCCGGCCTCGCCTGGAGGGACTGACCGACGCCGAGTACCACTTCTCCCCCGCACCCGATGATCGGACCTGGGGCGTGCGCCCCCGGGGCACCGGTTCCGCGGACGTGCAGGCCGGGAGTGGCGACTTCACGATCGACTTCGCCTATCCCGAACCGCGGCCCGCACCGCTGACGACCATCGCGTGGCGGATCGGCCACGTGGTCGTGGGAGTGCTCGGGGCCCGGTGGCACGACCACTTCGGCGGACCGCCCCACGACTACATGACCCACGAGTTCGCCGGTGACGCCGTGGGCGGACTCGCCCAGCTCGACCGCACCTACGCGGGCTGGATGGAGGGGGTCCGGGGGCTCGACGACGACGCCCTCGCCGCGCCCGTCGGGGAGGCCGAGGGCCACTGGTCCGCCGCCCCCATGGCCACCCTCGTCCTGCACATCCACCGCGAGGTCATCCACCACGGCGCGGAGCTGTGCCTGCTCCGCGACCTGTACGCCCACACCCGTTGATCCGGTCGACCCGTCTGACCCGTCTGACCCGTCTGACCCGTCTGATCCGGACGACCCGTCGGCACCCGCCGACACCACACCATCCCCGACCCACCACCGAGGAGTTCGCCATGCCACTGTTCGCCGCCACCCACACCACCGAGCGCGACACCCTGCTCGAATGGATCGACGACGCTCTCGTCAACGCCCGCTCGATCGTCCACGGTCTCACCGGCGACCAACTGCGGGCGCGGCCGGTCCCGTCGAGTGAGCTGACGCTCGGCTGGCTGATCCTGCACATGTCAGGTGGCCGAGGACTGGCTGGGCCGGGCGGCCGCCGCGCCCGACCCCCTGGAGACGGGACGCTCGCTACCGGAGACCTTCGAGTGGGCCGAGGCCGTCAACCGGGTCGATCCCGACGCGACCGCCGAGGAGATCCTCGCCGAGTACGACCGTCGGTGCGCCGCGGGACTCGCCCATCTCCGAGCCGCCGACCTGGACGCGCGGGTCCCCGTCCCCACCGAGATGCCGTGGTTCCCGTCGGACCTGGCGCCGTTCAACGGCCGCTGGGTCGCACAGCACGTGCTGACCGAGATCAACCGGCACAGCGGGCACGCCGACCTCCTGCGCGAGGCGCTCGACGGGCGCACGATGTACGACCTGATCGCGGAGGACCAGAGCATCGACATGTCCTACATCGGTGCCTGGTTCGCCGCCCACCCGGAGGTCCCGGCGCCGGCGTGGTGAGTCGGCGCCGGCGTGGTGAGTCGGGTGGGCGCGGGGACGGACCGGCCACGCGGCGTGACCGCGGGTCAGTCCTCCTCGTCCCAGCCGGCGAACGTCGCGAACTTGTCCTCGATCATCCCGGCGACTTCGCCCGGGTCGGGCACGAGTCCCGCGTCGGTGGCGATGCCCACCGAGACCGTGCCGTTGTAGCTGAAGATGCAGATTCCGAAGGCCTGGTCGCCGCTCATCGGAACCCAGCCGAGTATCCCCTCGACAGGAGTGCCGGCGATCCGCACCGTGGAGACCGGCCCGGGGACCGACGTGAGCTGGCCGACGGTCTTGTTGGCGAGCAGGTCGACGACCGCGTGCGCCACCGGGCCGGGAGTGACCGCGACGCCGAGCATGGTGGCGAAGTTGACGTGTGGTTCGAACGAGTAGCGCACCCGGGACATGGACGTGGCGATCGCGTCGATGAGCTCGTCGGCGTCGTCGATCCCCAGCGGCAGGCGCATGAGGATGATCGTGAGGTGGTTGCCCAGTTCCTCCGGCAGTTCGTCAGCCACCGGCTCGATGGACATCGGCACCATGAGGTTGATGTCCGAGACCCGACGATCGCCGTGGGTGTCGAGGTACTCGGTGAGCGCCCTGGACACCGCCGCGAGCATCACGGTGGTGACCGTGGTGTCGTGCGCCTTCGCCACCCTCTTGATCGCCGCGAGGTCCAGCCCGGCGATCCAGGAGACCTTCTTCCGGGCGTGGGCGTGGCCACTCCACGACAGCTCGGGCGATCTGGGTTCGAACAGCAGCCGGAAGGTCGAACGGTAGGTGTTATTCGTCCTGTTGGTGGGGTCGATGGTGTCGGCCAGGGATTCCACGACGCGCGTGGGCACCCTGGTGACCCCGCGGCCCGGGGCCACCACGGCCCTGACCAGCCGCGTGAGGGTCCACGGGAACGTGACCGTGGCGCCGGCGAGACCGCGGGCGATACCGACCGAGTCCCTGACCATCCCCACCCCGGCGCGGCCGACCGTCCGGAGGATCCCGTCTCCGCCAGGGGAGAGGGGCCGGCCCACCCGGGGCAGCGGGATGTCGTCATCGCTGTCGCACAGACCCAGGACCAACTGGGTCAGCCGGACGCCGTCGACCATCGCGTGCTGGACCCGGAACAGGACCAGCGCACCCTCCCGCCCGGCCTCGTCGCCGTGGCCGTGGCCGTGGCTGTGGCCGTGGCCGTGGTAGCCCTCGAGGAACTCGGCACGCCACAAGGGGCGGTCGTCAGGGAGCTGGATGCTCATCTGCTCGGAGACGTACGCCTCGGCCTCGGCCCGCCCGCCCGGCGCGGGGAGCCGCCCGCGGATCAGGTGGTGGGAGAGGTCGAAGTCGGGATCGTCCTCCCAGTACCACCGCCTGCCCTCGCGAACCGGGACCCGGCGGAACACCGGGTGGGGTTCGACCATCCGCGACGCGATCGCCTCGGAGACCGCGTCCCAGTCGGGGATCTCCGAGAACCACACCAACGACGTGATGTACATGAGGTTGTCGGGGCGGTCCATGTGCAACCACAACTGATCCCGCAGCGGAATCCTGACCCTCGTCCGCTCCCCCATCGTCCCCGACCCTTCCCCCCAGCCGCGATCGACCACCGAGCCATCTGCGCTCCACTCCAGGCTAGAACAGGTGTGACCGACATCACGGGGGTTCTCCCGGTTCGCCACGCCTACCGGGGACCACTCGCCGGCCCGGTGAGGAGAGGCGCGGCGACGGCAGTCCTCAGGCCGGGGCCTCCCAGCCGTCGAAGGTCGCGAACTGACCCTCGATCATCTCGGCGACCCGGCCCGGGTCCGGCACGAGCTCGGCATCGGTGGCGATCCCCACGGACACCGTGCCGTCATAGCTGAAGATGCAGATCCCGAGCGCCTGGTCGCCACTCATCGGCACCCACCCGAGCATGCCCTCGACCGGGGTTCCCGCGAGCCGCACCTCGGAGACCGGACCGGGTACCGAGGTGAGCTGGCCGACGGTCTTGTTGGCGAACAGGTCGACCACCGCGTGCTGCACCGCGGTGGGGGTGACGGCCACGCCGAGCATGGTGGCGAAGGTGATGTGTGGCTCGAACGAGTAACGCACCCGGGTCATGGACGTGGTGATGGCCTCGATGAGTTCGTCCGCGTCGTCGATCCCCAGCGGCAGTCGCATGAGGATGAGAGTGATGTGGTTGCCCAGCTCCTCCGGGAGGTCGTCGGTGCTCGGTGTCAGCGAGACCGGCACCATGAGGTTGATGTCGGAGACCCGTCGGTCACCGCGGTCGTCGAGGTACCGGGTGAGCGCCTTGGACACCGCGGCGATCATCACCGAGGTGACGGTGGTGTCGTGCGCCGCCGCCACCCTCTTGACGGCCGCGAGGTCCACCCCGGTGACCCAGGAGACCTTCTTCCGGGCGTGGGCGTGGCCACTCCACGACAGCTCGGGGGAACGGGGTTCGAACAGCAGGCGGAAGACCGAGCGGTAGGTGTTGGTCGTCATGTTGGTGGGATCGATGGTGTCGGCGAGGGATTCCACGACACGCGTGGGCACCCGGGACAGCTCCCCGCCCGGGGCCACCACGTCCCTGGTCAGTCGCGCCATCGTCACGGGGAATCTGATCGTGGCGCCCGCGAGGCCGCGGGCGATGCCGAGCGTGTCCTTGGCCAGCCCTGCCCCGGCCTGGCCCACCGCGCCCAGGACACCGCCGCCCGATGAGGACAGCTCCCGACCCACGTTGGGCAGCGGGTCGTCGTCGTCGCGGTCGCACAACCCCAGGACCAGCTGGGTCAAACGGATCCCGTCGACCATCCCGTGCTGGACGCGGAACAGCAGGAGCGCCCCCTCCCGGTCGCCACCGTGACCGTGGTAGCCCTCGATGAACTCGGCGCGCCAGATGGGGCGGTCGTCGGGGAGTTGCAGCCCCATCTGCTCGGCGACGTGCGCCTCCGCCTCGGCGCGCCCGCCCGGCGAGGGAAGGCGCCGTCGGACCAGATGGCGGGAGATGTCGAAGTCGGGATCGTCCTGCCAGTACCACCGTCGGCCCCGTCGCACCGGGACCCGGCGGAACACCGGGTGGGGTTCGACCATCCGCGACGCGATCGCCTCGGTGACCGCGTCCCAGTCGGGGACCTCGGCGAACCACATCACCGAGTTGATGTACATGAGATTGTCCGGGCGGTCCATCATCAGCCACAGCTGGTCCCGCAGTGGAATCCGGACTCTCGTCTCCGTCATCGTCCCCGGCCCCTCTCGCCCGCCCCGCTCACCGTCATGTACTCGCCGCCCCAGGCTAGAGCAGCTGTGACCGGGATCACGTCACTCCCCCCGAGACGGCGGGACAATGGCGAGATGCGCACCATCCACACACCGGACGATCCCCCGGCCAAGGGCTTGTACGCCCTGCTCACGGCATCGGTCACTCCCCGGCCCATCGCCTGGGTCTCGAGCGTCTCCGCCGACGGGGTGTCGAACCTCGCGCCGTATTCGTTCTTCACCGTGGCCTGCGCCGACCCCGCGATCCTCTCGGTCACCTCGATCGGCCGCAAGGACACGTACCGCAACGTGGTCGAGACCGGGGAGTTCGTGGTGAACATCGGCACCGAGTCGCTGATGGAGCTCATCAACGCCACCTCGGCCCCGGTCGGCCCGGAGGTCGACGAGTTCGTCCTCTCCGGCCTGACCGCCGAGCCCTCCGAGGTGGTGTCGGCGCCGCGAGTGGCCGAGGCGCCGATCGCGTTCGAGTGCGTGCGCCATGACGTGATCGACCTCGGCACCAGTGCGATGCTCCTGGGCCGCGTAGTGAGCGTGGCGATCTCCGGTGATGTCCTGGCGGACGACGGGCTCCCCGACTTCGACGCACTGCTCCCGCCCTCCCGGCTGGGCCGCCACCAGTGGGGACTGGCGCCGCGGACGAGGGAGCTGCCCAGGCCGAGGAAGTAGGCGGAGTCGAGACCCGCCGCCAGCCCCGGCCCTCGGTTCGCGGCGACCTGCAGGCGCTCCCGCGCCTGACGTCTCGCTCGCGCGCCTGTGCGACTCCTCGGTAACCGCCCGCCGCCACGGCGTCTTGCGTGCGCATCGGTGCGCGCTGGACGCCATGCCGGCGGGCGCCTGTGCCGCCTGCCACCGGAGCGGTCCGTCGACCCATCCCGAAAGCCCGGCCCGGCAGTCGCGGAGCCCGGCCATGCAGTCGCGGCAACGCTCTCCACACCCCGCGCCCCTCCACAGCCGGGACGGATCACGCAGTCCGACGCCGCAGAAGCTGGGCCGGCGGAGCCGATACTGCGTGTCCATGAGCACAGACCGACCTCGCCCACCCGTCATCACCTCGTCCGAACTACTCGCCCGGGGTTACAGCCGCCGAGCGCGGGAGCACGCAGAGCGCACCGGACAGCTCTACCGTCTCCGTCACGGTGTCTACGTGCCCGCCGCCGACCTGCCCACAGGTCCCGACGAGGCCGAAGCCATCCTCGAGATGCGCTCGCGCGCCTCGGCGAGGTTCATCAGCCCCGGCACGGTGATGTCGCATACTTCCGCGCTCGTGCTGCACGGTCTGCCCGCCCAGGATCTGGACACCCGGCGGGTCACCACGACCAGGCACCGGCCGGGCAGCGGGAGCAGGCGGGGCGAGAGCGCGATCTGCCACAGTCTGGATCTCGGTGATGCCGTGACGGAACTCGATGGCATCCCGGTCACGACTCCGGCGCGGACGATCGTCGACGTGGCGCGGACGAGCCCGTTCACCGGTGCTGTCTGCGCTGCAGACCAAGCCCTGCGACATTCTCTGTGCACCCGGGCCGAACTGGCGGCCGAACTCGACGCCGCCGCCGGGAGAGTCGGCATCGCGCGGGCCCGCGCGGTGGTGGCATTCGCGGACCCGGGTGCCCACTCGGTGCTCGAGTCACTGAGCCGGGTCGCCATCACCCGCGCCGGACTCCCCATGCCCCGGCTCCAACACGAGTTCGTCCTCCCGGACGGGTCGCGGACCTTCGTCGACATGTACTGGAAGGAATGGGGACTCGTCGGGGAGGCGGACGGGTCGGGGAAGTACGGGATCGACGACGGCGAGGCGGGCGTCCGCCGGAAGCTACGCAATGAGAAGAATCGCCAGAACGAGATCGAAGCGCTGGGCAACATCTTCAGGAGATGGCAATGGGAGGACTACCGGCGTGGCCGGATCGTGCCCCTCATCCGCGAGGCGATGAGACTTCAGGAGTCACTCGGCCGGGGGCCGCGCCGCGTGGCGTGAGGGCGGCTGCAGTACGCGTACCGTCGCCGACTCGGGGAGGATCGCCGGCCACGACACTCGCCAGTCCGTGCAGCCGCTGATGCGCCTGGCGTCTCGCGCACGCGTCTGGCGTCTTGCTCGCGCGCGTGTCCACCTCTTCCGCAGCCGCCCGCCGCGAGGGCGTCCCGCCTGCGCATCGGTGTGCGCCAGACGCCATAGCGGCAGGCGGCTGCGTGGGACACGCGCAGGAGTTGCAACCGCAGGAGTGGCAACCGCAGGGGTGGTAGCCGCGGGGGTGGTGGCTCAGAGCAGATCGTGGCAACGGCGGATCCGGTCCAGCCACCAGTCCCGCCGGTCGGGGCAGGCCCGTAGACCCTCCAGCCGCGCCGGGTCCGGGGCCACCGCCACCACCGGGAGACACCCGTCCACCAGCGAGAACACGCCCGGCTCGACCACGTCCTCCACGAAGAACCCGCCTGTGCCCAGCCCGGCGGCGGGGATCTCGTCGTCGCCCCCCGGTCTGTCGCCCCCCGGTCGGTCGCCCCCCGGTCCGTCACCCGCCGCACCGTCACCC
>NZ_JAALDZ010000272.1:0-4631 GCF_014145125.1 Dietzia sp. CQ4
GGGCGCCTTCCTCGGTGCCGAGCGGATCGCCGACCTGACCTCCGCGGCGGGCGGGTCGCTCGCCGGCGCCACGCGGCTGCGGACGCTCGTGCGAGTCCCCCTCGACGGCGGTGACACCGCGACCGCCGACCTCGCCGTCGTCGACTTCACCGACCTGCAGGCGGAGGCCACCGACACCGCGCTCGCGGAGGCCGACGCCCGCGCCGACTCGGTGACGGGTGACGACGTGGCCGACATCCTGTTCACCTCCGGCACCACCGGCAAGAGCAAGGGCGTGGTGGCGCTGCACCGCCAGACCGTCGCCGGTGCGCGCGCCTGGGGGTCGAACGGCGGACTCACCGAGCGCGACCGCTACCTCATCGTCAACCCGTTCTTCCACAGCTTCGGCTACAAGGCCGGGTTCCTGGTCTGCACTCTCTTCGGTTCGACCGTCATCCCGCTGGCCGTGTACTCCCCCACCGAGACCATGCGCCTCGTGCAGGACGAGGGCGCCACCGTCCTGCCCGGCGCCCCCACGATCTTCCAGACGATCCTGGACGCGCCGGACCGGGCGGGGTTCGATCTGTGCTCCCTGCGCCTGGCCGTGACCGGCGCGTCGGTCGTCCCGGTGGTCCTGGTCGAGCGGATGCAGTCCGACCTGGGGCTGGAGACCGTCCTCACCGCCTACGGGCAGACCGAGACGATGGGCTTCATCACCACCACCACGGCGGACGACGACGACGTCACCGTCGCCACCACGTGCGGGCGGGCCTACCCCGGCATGGAGATCCGGATCGGGGACTCCGGCGAGATCCTCACCCGCGGCGAAATGGTGATGCAGGGGTATCTCGACGACCCGGAGAACACCGCGGAGGCCATCGACCCCGACGGCTGGCTCCACACCGGCGACGTGGGCGAGATCGACTCCCGCGGCAACCTCCGGATCACCGACCGGCTCAAGGACATGTACATCACGGGCGGGTTCAACGTGTACCCCGCCGAGGTCGAACAGACGCTCGCGCGCCTGGACGGGGTGGTCGAGACCGCTGTCATCGGCGTCCCGGACGACCGGATGGGTGAGGTCGGCAAGGCCTTCGTGGTGCGCCGCGAGGGGTCGTCGCTCACCGAGGAGGACGTCCTCGGGTTCTGCCGCGAGCACCTGGCCAACTTCAAGCGTCCCCGCGCGGTGGAGTTCGTGGAGTCCTTCCCGCGCAACGCCTCGGGCAAGATCCTCAAGACCGACCTCCGATGAGCACGGGCCGCCGGGCGGGTGCCGTCGTGGTCACCGGCGCCTCGGGCGGCATCGGCCGCGCGGTGGCCCGGCGCCTGGCCGGCGAGTTCCCCGACAACCCGCTGGTGCTGGGGTACCGCTCGACCGAACCGATTGACCTGGCGGCGGAGCTCTCAGGCCCGGGGGCAACAGGTTCGGGGGCCGCCGATCCGGGCGACCCCCCGGACGGCCCCCGACGAGGCGTGGAGAGCGTGAGACTGGCCCCGGGACGCGACGGGACCGACGACGACGAGGTCGCGGCCTCGATCGATCAGATCGCCGCACGCCACGGCGGGATCGCCGTACTCGCCCACTGCGCCGGCCCGCACGTGCCCATGGTCCACCTGTCCCGGACCAGCCCGGCCGAGCTGCGCGTCCAGCTGGACGCGGACGCCGCCGGGTTCTTCGCGATCGTGCACCCGGCGCTGCCGCACGTGCGCGCGGTGGGCGGCACCGTCGTCGTCGTCACCACTGCCGCCACCACCCGCTACCCGGTCCGGGACGGCCTGTCCGCGGTCCCCAAGGGCGCGGTCGAGCAGCTGGTGCGGGGCCTGGCGGCGGAGGAGGGCCGGTTCGGGGTCCGTGTGAACTGCGTGGGCCCGGGGATGCTCACCGACGGGATGGCCGAGAGGCTCATCTCCTCCGGCGACCTCGACGACCGCGCCCTCGAGGTCACCCGCCGCAACATCCCGCTGCGACGGTTCGGGACCGCGGTGGACGTCGCCGAGGCCGTGGCGTTCCTCGCCTCCGACCGGGCGGGCTTCATCTCCGGCCAGAAGCTCGACGTCGACGGTGGTTACGGCGTCTGAACAACGGTGGCTACGGAGTCTGAATGGCGGTGGCGACGGCGTCTGAATCCGATCCGGCGAGCGGGTCCGGTACAGTACCAACCAAGCACTTGCTAGGTAAGGAGATCCCCAGCTCATGACCGACGCACCCATCCCCCCGGTCCTCGGTGTCGACGACCTCGGCCCGGACACGCAGCCGGTCGCCTACGAGGTCACGGGCGGCACCGCCTACGTCACGCTCAACCGCCCCGACTTCCGCAACGCGCAGAACTCGGTCATGACGTACTCGCTGGACAACGCCTTCATCAGGGCCGTGGAGGACGACGCGGTCAAGGTGATCGTCCTGCGGGCCAACGGCAAGCACTTCTCGGCCGGCCACGACATCGGCACCACCGAGCGCGACCACCACGTGGAGTACCCCAACCGCGCCTCGATCTGGTGGGACCACACCACCCGCGGCGGCGGCGACCGGCGGCTGGCCCGCGAGACCGAGGTCTACGTCCAGATGTGTCGCCGCTGGCGCGAGATCCCCAAGCCGATGATCGCCCAGGTGCACGGCGCGTGCATCGCCGGCGGCCTGATGCTGGCGTGGATCTCCGACTTCATCGTGGCCTCCGACGACGCGTTCTTCTCCGACCCGGTGGTCAAGATGGGGATCCCCGGTGTCGAGTACTTCGCCCACGCCTTCGTCCTGGGCCCCCGCCGTGCCAAGGAGATCCTCTACACCGGTCGCAGATTCGGTGCGGCCGAGGCGCTGGACTGGGGCATGCTCAACCACGTCGTGCCGCGCGAGGAGCTGCAGGCGAAGGTCGACGAGATCGCCGGTGAGATCGCCGCGATGCCCGCCTTCGGCCTGACCCTGGCCAAGAAGGTCATCAATTCGAACGAGGACCAGATGGGCCTGCAGACCTCGCTGGACACGGCGTTCGGCTGGCACATGTTCGCCCACTCGGCCAACGCGGAGCCCGACGACACCGACTCGTTCTCCGCCTCCCTCGGCGGGATGGACGCGCGCTCGATGCGCGACAGCGCCAACACGGGCTCGACCGGCGGCCCCGCCCCGACCGGCGAGCAGAAGGGCTGACGCCGTGGATCTGGATCTGGACGCCTCGACACAGGAGTTCCGCCTCGAGGTGCGCGACTGGCTCGCCGCGAACGTGCCGTCCGAGCCGCTCCCACACATGGACACCCGCGAGGGCTTCGAGGCCCACCGCGAGTGGGAGCGAAAGATGGCCGACGCCCGCATGTCGGTCGTGTCGTGGCCCGAGGAGTTCGGCGGCCGCGACTGCGGACTGGTCAACTGGGTGGTCTTCGAGGAGGAGTACTTCCGCGCGGGCGCACCCCTGCGGGTGAGCCAGAACGGCATCTTCCTGCTCGCACCGACCCTTTTCGATCACGCGACCCCCGAGCAGTTGGCGCACATCATGCCGCGCATGGCCCGCGCCGACGACATCTGGGCGCAGGCCTGGTCCGAGCCGGAGGCGGGGTCCGACCTGGCCTCGCTGCGCTCGACGGCTACGCGTGTGGACGGCGGCTGGGTGCTCAGCGGCCAGAAGGTGTGGTCCACCCGCGCCTCGTTCGCCGACAAGGGTTTCGGGCTGTTCCGCACCGACCCGGACGAGCCCCGCCACAAGGGCCTGACCTATTTCATGTTCGACCTGCGGGCCGAGGGCGTCACCGTGCGTCCGATCGACCAGCTCGACGGCCTGCCCGGCTTCGCGGAGCTGTTCCTCGAGGACGTCTTCGTGCCCGACGACCCGGCGGATCCGGCCGAGTCCGGCGTGATCGGCGAGGTCAACCAGGGCTGGAAGGTGGCGATGTCCACCGCCAACAACGAGCGCGGGCTCTCCCTGCGCTCCCCGGGGCGGTTCCTCGCCACCACCGACCGACTGCTCGAGCTGTGGGGTTCCCGCCGGGCGGACCTGGACGAGCGCAGCCGGGGCGCCCTGGCCGACAAGGTGGTGGACGCGTGGATCGGCTCGCGCGCCTACGAGCTGAGCACCTGGAAGACGGTCACCACGCTCACCGGCGGCGCCAACCTGGGCTTCGAGTCCTCGATCAACAAGGTCTTCTGGTCGGACTGGGACATCGCCACCCACGAGACCGCCCTCGACCTGCTCGGCACAGCCGGAGAGCTCGCCGGGGAGCAGTGGATGGACGGATACCTGTTCGCCCTCGCCGGGCCGATCTACGCCGGCACCAACGAGGTACAGAAGAACATCATCGCCGAGCGCCTCCTCGGCCTTCCGCGCGGCTGACGGGACACGGAGCACCATGAGATTCGCACTCGACCCCGAGATCACCGACTTCGCGGCGAGCATCGACTCGCTGCTGACACGGTCCGACCTGCCGTCGGTCATCCGCGCCTGGAGCGCGGGCGACACCGGCCCCGGCACCACCGTGTGGGGCAGGGTCGCCGAGACCGGCGCCGCGGCCCTGCTCATAGACGAGGACGCCGGCGGGGCCGGGGCCACCGCCGTCGAGGCCGTCGTCGCACTGGAGGTCCTGGGGCGCCACGCCGTCCCCGGGCCGGTCGTCGAGACCGTGATGGTGGCACCCCGCATCGCGGCGGCGCTCCACGGGACAGCACCGGA
>NZ_JAALDZ010000273.1:0-26839 GCF_014145125.1 Dietzia sp. CQ4
CTCGACGTGGTGGCCGGACTCGTCGTCGTCGACCCCCCTCCCGCCCCACACGCGGACAGGCCCGCCAGCCCGAGTCCGGCCGCGACCGCAGCACGCAGTACCGTGCGGCGGTCGGGGCCGGCGGCGGGGCGGGACGGCCCCGTGGAGGACATGGGTGACCGCGGCACGGTGTTACTCTAGGCTGCGGCGACGTGACCCGTGGTTCAGACCCGGTGGACCAGTTTCTTGTTAGAGAACTCGTCCAGTCCGAACCGTCCCAACTCTCGGCCGACGCCGGAACTCTTGACCCCTCCGAAGGGCATGTCAGGGGCGCTCTTGATGGTGGTGTTGATGCCGACCATCCCGGTCTCCAGACGCTCCGCCACCTCCTGGGCGCGCACCGGGTCGCCCGCGAACACCGCGGCACCGAGCCCGAAGGGACTGTCGTTGGCGATCTCCACCGCCTCGTCGGCGGAGTCGACCCGGTGCAGTACCGCCACCGGCCCGAACAGCTCCTCGCGGTAGGCCCTCATGTCCGGGGTGACGTCGGTGAGGACCGTTGCCGGGTAGTACGCGCCCTCGCCCTCGGGGACCTCCCCACCGAGGTGAACGGTGGCCCCCTTGGATACCGCGTCCGCGACCTGGTCGGCCAGCTCGGATCGGGCATCGGCGGAGGACATGGGGCCCATCCGCGTGTCCGGGTCTGCCGGGTCGCCGAGCGTCCACTGGCGGGCCTTGTCGAGGAAGGCAGCCAGGAACTCGTCCCACACGGGGTCCTCGACGAGGATCCGCTTGGAGGAGGTGCAGGCCTGTCCGGCATTCGCGAACCGCCCGGTGGCGGCCGCGGAGGCCGTCTTGGCGAGATCCGCATCCCCCAGCACGATGAGGGGGTCCGATCCCCCCAGCTCGAGGACGCACTTCTTGAGATGCTCTCCAGCCTGTCGGCCCACGGCCTCCCCGGCCCTCTCCGAACCGGTCAACGAGACGCCACGGATCGCAGGGTCCGCGATGACCCTTCCCAGCTGCTCGCTGGTGGCGAAGAGGTTCTGGTAGACCCCCTCCGGTGCGCCGGCGTCCAGAAGGATCTCCTCCATCACCAGCGCCTCCTGGGGACAGTTGCGGGCGTGCTTGAGCAGGATCGTGTTCCCCAGCAGCAGGTTGGGTGCGACGAAGCGGGCTACCTGGTAGTACGGGAAGTTCCAGGGCATGATCCCGAGCAGGGGTCCGATGGCCTCGGTCCGGACGACCGCCCGACCCGGTCCGGAGATGTCGAGCACCTCCTCCTCGAGGAAGTCCCGGGCCGTCGTGGCGTAGTACTCATAGATCCGCGCGGCCAGCTCGACCTCGCCGAGTGCCTGCGCCACCGGCTTGCCCATCTCGAGCGTCATCAGCTCGGCGAGCTCCTGTTTCCGCTCGCGATAGATGTCGGCGACGCGCTGCAGGACGGCGGTTCGACCGGAGACATCGGTCCGGCGCCAGTCGCGGTAGGCGTCGTCGGCCCGCCCGACTGCGGCGTCTACCTCAGCGTCACTGATGGCGTCGTACCGGGCGACGACCTCCCCGGTTCGGGGATCGGTGGTGGCATATCTACTCACTTGTCCTGTCCTTTCAGAACGATGCGGCCGGTGACCCCGCCGCTGACCAGTCGGTCGAGTGCCTCGGCCACACCCGGAAGGTCCAGGTCGGCCTCGGTCACCGGGATGCCGGGGATCTTCCCCTGGCGTGCGAGGTCGACCGCCTCGCGCATCTCGTCTAGGGTGCCCACGAAGCTGCCCTCGATCGTGATCATCTTCAGGGCCAGCAACGCCGTGGGGATCGTGATCTCCCCACCGAACAGACCCACCTGAACCATGTGCCCGCCCTTGGCGAGCACGTCGAAGGCCAGCGAGGCGGTCGGCCCGTTGTTGACGAAGTCGACCACGGCCCCGACCGGGCCGCCGGTGGCCTCGAGGAGCAGGGCGCGAGCGTCGTCACTGTCCGACCGGACGGTCCCGGTCGCCCCCAGGTCACGCGCGGCGGCGAGGTTCGCATCCGAGACGTCCACCGCCACGATCGCGCGATGACCCAGGGCGTGGAGCGTGGCGACGGCGGTGAGGCCCACGCCGCCCACTCCGATCACCACGACGGGTTCGCCAGCCGGCCGCGGCAGGACCTTCTTGGCCGCGCTGTACGCGGTCAGGCCGGAACAGGCGATGGTCGCGGCCCAGCTCGGGTCCAGTCCCCCGATGTCCACCAGATAGCGCGGATGTGGCACCACGACCTGCTCGGCGTATCCGCCGGATCGCGCGACTCCGATGTTCCGGCCCCGGGGGCAGGCGTTCTCCCGACCGGCCTCGCATACCGCGCACTTTCCGCACCCCATCCACGGGTAGACCAGACGCGTCTGACCGACCTCGACGCCGGCGGCGTCGGGACCGATCGCCTCCACCACGCCGACGATCTCGTGGCCCATCACGAGCGGGTACGGCACACCCCTGTCGGTGAGGTGCATCTTCCCCCGGCCCCCCAGGTCGTAGTAGCCCTCTCGGAGATGCGTGTCCGTGTGGCAGACCCCGGAGCGCAGGACCCGGAGGCGGACCTCGGTGCCGCGCGGATCGGGGGTGGGGATCTCGATGTCCGACAGGGTCGGGTCACCGGGATCGGTGATGGCGAACGCGCGCATGGTTCCTCGCTTCTCGTGATCGTATGGACGGATTCGGCACCTCAGGCCACTGCGGCCCTGGCCGGTGCGGTGACCCGTAGACCCCGGTAGTCGTTCTCCCGGACGTCGGCCAGGATCTGTCGGTACATGCCGAGGCCGCCCAGGAAGAACATGACGGTGCTCTTCTTGCCGGGGATGTTCGCGCCGAAGATCCACGATGCCGTCTTGGGGAAGAGCGTCATGTTGGCGATCTCCTCGCACGTGGCGGTCCATTCGTTCTCCGCCTCGCTGGTCGCCTCGATGACGGCGCGACCGCGGGCGACCGCGTTCTCGATCAGCTCGGCGATGTACTCCACCTGGGTCTCGATGCTGGGCAGGAGGTTGGTGAAGGGGCCGTTGGGACCGAGGATCATGAACATGTTCGGGAAGTTCGCGGTGGTGATCCCGAGGTAGCTGGTCGGCGCGTCGGCCCAGTGCTCGTTGATGTGCATCCCACTGCGGCCCCTCAGGTCCATGGCGCGGTAGTTCCCGTCCACCGCGTCGAAGCCGGTCGCGAAGACCAGGATGTCGACCTCGTGTTCGACGCCATCCGCCGTCCGCGCGCCCTTCGGAGTGATCTGGACGATCGGGTTCTCCTTGACAGGGACGAGCGACACGTTGTCGCGGTTGAACGTCTCGTAGTACCCCTCATTGCACAGGGGCCGCTTGGCGTAGGGCTCCGTCGGGGTGAGCGCGCGGGCTGTCTCCGGGTCCTCGACGATCTCCGCGATCTTCGAACGGATGAACGTCGCCGCGGCCTCATTCGCCGTGGGGTTGGTGGCGATGTCGCTGAACGTGCCGAACATGAAGTGGAAGCCGTTGCCGCGGTCCCAGGCCTGTTGGAATACCTGCCGGCGCTGCTCTTCCGTCACGCTCCCGGCCTCGACCGCGCTCTCCTCGAAACCGAACGCGACCGACGAACCGCGTACCTGGTCCCAGATGGCGTCGAAGTTCTTCTTGGTCTGCTCTACCTCGGCCGGGTCGACGGGGCCGTTGCCCGAGGGCACGCAGTACTGCGGCGACCGTTGGAACACCGTGAGGTGGTCGACAGTCTTCGCGGCGGCGACGATGAACTGGGTCCCGGTGGAGCCGGTCCCGATCACACCGACCCGCTTGCCGGAGATGTCCATGTCCTCGGGCCAGGCGTTGGTGTGGACCAGCCGACCTCCGAAGTCGTCCATACCGGGGATGTCAGGGATGTTGGTCTTGGCGAGTAGCCCCAGGCCGTTGACGAGGTACTTGCAGGTGAACTCTTCGCCGGCGGCCGTGCTCACGTTCCAGTGGTCCCTCGCCTCGTCCCAGGCAGCCCCGGTCACCTCGGTGTCGAGCTGGATGTCCTTCATGAGGTCGTAGCGCTCGACCACGTGCTGGATGTAGGCGAGGATGTCCTCCTGCTCGAGGTACCGCGTGGTCCAGTCGTACTCACGCAGCAGTTCGTCATCGAACGAGTACCTGTAGACGAAGCTCTCGGTGTCTGACTTGGCGCCCGGGTAGCGGTTGAAGAACCAGGTTCCGCCCACCCCGGAGCCCTTCTCAAGGACTCGGACCCGCAGGCCCTGCTCGTTGCGGAGCTTGTGCAGCGAGTAGAGGCCGGCGAAACCCGCGCCCACGACGACAACGTCGAAGTCGGTGGTGGTCGGTGCGGTGGTGGTCGGTGCGGTGTGGGTCGAGGTGATCATGGTGTCCTCCGGGGTGGGTCTGGTCTGTGGTGGTCGCTGGTCAGCCTGCGTACCAGGCGGCGACAGCGTCGATCTCGTCGTCGGCGGCCTGGGTCCTGCCTGCGTTGAAGGGGTAGACGTGCTGCTGGCCCTCACCGATGGAAAGCGTGGAGTCGACCCCGGCAGCAGTGGCCAGTTCGTGCAAGCGGGTCGCGTTGTCCAGCAGTGACTCGACCGAACCGGCGGTGATGTAGAGGCGGGGAAAACCCGTGAAGTCTGCGTAGAGCGGATTGGCCAGCGGCGTCTTCGGGTCGACCGAATCGCCCAGGACGCCGGCGATCATGCCTTCGAGCAGACCGCGGGTGATGAGCGCGTCGGTGGCGTCATTGGTGTCGAGGGTCTCGCCCTTGTTCTCCATGTCGAGCCACGGGGAGAACGCGATCACCGCACCCGGCAGCGGGGCGCCCCGCTCCTTCAGCGCGAGGGCGGTGGCCACCGCGAGATTGCCGCCGGCGGAGTCACCGATGGTGGTGATGCTCTGCGGGGTGATGCCGGAGTCGACCAGGCCGTGGAAGACCGAGACAGCGTCCTCGAGCCCGGCGGGGTGCGGGTGCTCGGGAGCGAGACGGTAGTCGAGCACGAAGGCCTGGACACCGAGGGCCTTGGCGACGTGGGCCGCGAGCTTGCGGTGGCTGGACGCCGATCCCACCGAAAATCCACCACCGTGGGTGTACAACAGGACCTGTCCGGCGTCGGAACCGACGGGTCGGCACCAGATACCGGGGACTCCTCCGACGACACCCTCCTCATAGGTCACGTCCGTCGGCTCGGCCGTGGGCTGGTGCCACTCGTCGAAGATGCTGCGGAACAGACGGACGGTGAGGCCCTCGGTGGTACCGAGGATCTCGGACCAGTCGGTGTAGAGATCCTTGAGCGGATCGTGGTCGATGGTGGGCTGAATTGTGGTGGTCTGCGCGGTCGTGGTCTGCGCGGTGGTTGCCTGCTCGGTGGTCATCGCGGCGTCCTTCCTACGGTCCCGGGCACCTCCCGGGGATGTGATGCAGAACACTAGGATCGGCTGTCGGGCCGAATGTGTTCCGTTTCGGAACACCGTCGAAACCCCGGCCGAGGTCACAGCCGAATAGTCCGACGTGAGTCATCCCATATGCATTGATGCCGCGAACGGATCAATCGGACCTGATCCGGCAACGAGGTCACGCGCAACGGGCTGGCCCGCTTGTGACAGGTGACACATAATGGGCGCCATGGCGAGAACATCAGGGCTGGTCCGGGCGTGACTGCGAATCGTCACGTCGTCAGCGCCGAGGAGGTCCGCTCGGCGAAGGAGGCTCTCATCCGCGCCGGGCCCCTGAGTGCTGCGGGGCCGGCACCCGGATGGTTACTCGCCGAGATCGACCGCAGCTGGCGACGCTCGATCAGCGCCGGAGCGTCGCGGGGGTCAGGCGACTTCCTCTATCGCGATGAGTTCGATCCCGATAGTGAACTGCGCCGGGCGGCCCGGCCGGTCCTCGACCGGCTCGCTACCACCGTCCATGATCTGGGGACGGCGATCTTTCTCGCGGACGCCAGCGGCCAGGTGATCGACCGCCGGATCGCGGATCCCGGAGATCGCGAACGCTTTGACCGCGCCTACGCCGCCGAGGGATTCCTGTTCTCCGAGACGACCATCGGCACGAACGGCCTGGGAACCCCGATCGAGGAGAACACCTCGGTATTCGTCCGGGGGCCCGAGCACTTCAACGAGGCACTGGAGGGCCTGGCCTGCGCAGGCGTACCGATCCGCCATCCGATCACCGGACGGGCAATGGGCTCCCTGTCGCTCGCCGCGCCGGTCGACAGCGCCGAACGGATGATGCTCGCCCTGACCCGTGAGGGCGCCCGGGCGGTCTCGGACCAACTGACCTCGGGCGAGCTCATCAGGGACTCGGCGCTGGTCGGAGCCTATCGTCGGGCACGCGGTCGCGGTCCCGTCGTGGTTATGGACAGTGAGACGGTCATCTCGAGCGTCTCAGGGGTGGCCTTCCTCGACGCCGAGGCGCATGCGCGATTGTGGGAAGCCCTTGTTGCAGGTGTGACCGACGGTCGGCGATTGATCGAACTGGATTTCGACGGCACGCCGACGCGCCTGATCGCTCATCCCCTGGGGGCCCGCGACCGACCGGCGTTCGCGGTGGAGATTCTCGACAAGGGCTCGCCTCGCCTGCGAGGCCGTCCGGCATCGCCCAAGGAGATCGCCACTGCTCTGCCAGCGGCCGACCTTGCGGCGCGCCCGGTTCTCGTCACCGGTCCCGCCGGGGCGGGTAAGTGTCACGCGGCGCGTCGACTCCTTGATCGCCAGGGACAGCCGGAGCCCGTAGTCGTGTTCGCCGCGCAACTCCGGACTAGTGGACCCGAACTGCGGGTCGCACTGAGCACACTCGACGCCGGTAGAGCCGTGATCGTCCGACGACTGGAGGAACTGCCGCCCGCCCAACGAGCCGTCCCCGGACTTCTCCGCGACGCCGTGGAGCGCACACCCGGCGCACGACTGGTGGCCACCGTCGACCCCGACCGTTCGCCCGATTACCTCAAGAATGAGTTGGCCCGATGGGGCACCCCACTTACTGTGCCCGCGCTCTCCTCACGGCAGAACGAAATTCCGACGTTGGCCGAGGCGATCCTCGGCCGGCTCGACGCCCCCCGGCGGCCGATACTGTCGGCGGCCACCTTCCAGGCCCTGCTGCGGTGGCACTGGCCGGGAAACGTCGCGGAGCTCCGCCGGGTGTTGCTGGATCTGGCCGACGAGTTCCCCGGGCGGACCATCGACCCGTTCCACCTGCCCGAAACCATGTGGGAGGCTGCGGAACGCCGCCGACTGAGCCGAATCGAATCGGTTCAGCGCGCAGAGATCGTCTCGGCTCTGCGCGAGAGCGGTGGCAACCGTTCAGCCGCGGCAACCCTCCTCGGCATCGGCCGCACGACCCTCTACCGCAAGTTGCGCGAGCTGGGGATCGACCAGGACACGCTGTCCGCCTGAAATCTCCTCGCTTGCTCCCACAGCTTGTCGAGCGGGGTCAACGCTCGCCCGAGAGCTCGAAGAGCAGGTCGAGCACGGTCTCCACCGCGGGATTCGCGTCGCGACCCCGCCATGCGGCTCGGAGGTGGACGTCCGGCAGGACCCTCACCTCGTTCTCCGGCGGTGGCAGGTATCGGATATGGGGATCGGTCACCCTGCGCGCGACGGACTGCAACGTGAGGTGGGCGCCCACCTCAGCACTCACGAGAGCGAGCGCGGTCTGAGTGTCCGGGGCGACCTGCGCGAAATCCGGCACCACCCGCGCTCCCTGCGCCAGCAGGCGCACGCGGTCGACGAGGATGGACCCCTGATGCTCCGGCAACGAGATCAGCCGGAGGTCAGCTAGTTCGGCGGCGGTCAACTCGGCGCCCTCCGCCGACTGATGGGTGGCCGGGAGCGCCCAGACCAGCTCGTCGCTCTCCACCACCCGACTGCCCAGGTCATCAGGAATCACGTCCCAGCGCCCGAGGGCCAGGTCGACGTCCCCGGACATCAGCAGGCGGAGCGCGGGCTGGGCGTAGGTCTGACTCGCCAGCTCCAGCTCGATTCCCGGCCTTTCCGACCGCACCCGCCGGGCGAGCTCCGCGACCAGCTCGTAACTCGACACCCCCGCGAACGCCAACCGGACCCGGCCGATGTCGCCGCGCGCGGCCGAGCGGGCCGCCTCCTCGGCTCGCCACACCGCCTCGAGGACCTCGCGGGCCGGCCCGATCAGGGCGGCTCCCGACGGTGTGAGCTCCACGGCTCGGGTGCTCCGGTCGAAGAGGGTCGTCCCGAGCTCCTTCTCCAACGCCTGGATGGTCCGGGTGAGCGGCGGCTGGGACATGTGGAGTCGCTCAGCCGCGCGTCGGAAGTGCAGGTCTTCGGCCACAGCCAGGAATGCGCGCACCTGAGCGATATCCATTTCCCACCCCTTCACGTCGCGCCCGACGAGGTCGATGCGTGAAGGGTATCAGTGGGAGCCCAATAGGTATTGGACTCGCATCAATAACGTGTGGAGAGTGTCAGGTATGTACACCGGAAACCCTGCGGTACCCGACGACGTGTTCGCCGAGGTCCTCGATCAGATCAGCAGTTTTGTCCGCACGCGCGTCGTCCCGCGCGAGCCCGAGATCATGGCCACAGACGCAATCCCCGACGACCTGCGCCGGCAGGCCGAGGATATGGGCCTGTTCGGCTTCGCGATCCCGGACGAGTGGGGAGGCCTGGGACTCGACCTCGTCCAGGACGTCGAACTCGCGATGGAGCTGGGGTACACCAGCCTGGCGTTCCGTTCGATGTTCGGGACCAACAACGGCATCGCCGGCCAGGTGCTGGTCGGCTTCGGGACCCCCGAGCAGCAGGAACGTTGGCTGCCGGGGATCGCCTCAGGTGAGGTGGTCGCCTCGTTCGCGCTGACCGAACCCGGTGCCGGTTCCAACCCCGCCGGCCTGCGCACCAGCGCCCGTCCCGACGGCGAGGACTTCGTGATCGATGGTGCCAAACAATTCATCACCAACGCCACGATCGCAGACCTCTTCGTCGTCTTCGCCCGGATCCCCGACGCCGGTGGCGACGGCGGCACCATCGCCGTCTTCCTGGTCCCCGCCGATGCGCCGGGTGTGGAAGTGGGCCCCAAGGACGCCAAGATGGGCCAGGAGGGCTCCCGCACGGCAACGGTGAATTTCTCCGACGTCCGGGTCGGACCGGATGCCCTCGTGGGCGGTGACGCGGCGTCCGGCTACAAGGCCGCGATGACCTCGCTGGCCCGCGGCCGAATCCACGTCGCGGCCCTGGCGGTCGGGTGCGCCCAGCGGGCACTCGATGAAGCGGTCGCCCACGCGGTCACGGCAACCCAGGGAGGCAGTGTGGTGGGCGACTTCCAACTGGTCCAGGCGATGATCGCCGACATCCAGACCGGGGTCATGGCCGGCCGGGCGATGGTGCGCGAGGCGGCCCGTCTGTGGGTCACCGAGGTGGACCGACGCATCGCCCCCTCCGCGGCGAAACTGTTCTGTACGGAGATGGCCGGCAACGCAGCTGACCTCGCCGTCCAGGTGCACGGCGGTACCGGTTACATGCGTGACGTACCCGTCGAAAGGCTCTACCGGGACGTCCGCCTGCTCCGCCTGTACGAGGGGACCAGTGAGATCCAGCGTCTCATCGTCGGCGGCGGCCTGGTCCGGGCCGCGAAGAAGGCACTGTGATGCTCCCGTTGGAGGGGACCACGGTGGTCGCGTTCGAGCAGGCCGTGGCGGCGCCTCTGGCCACCCGTAATCTCGCCGACCTCGGCGCCAGGGTGATCAAGGTGGAGCGGGTCAGCGGAGGCGACCTCGCCCGGGGTTACGACCATGTGGTCAACGGAACGGGGGCGCACTTCGTCTGGCTCAACCGTGGCAAGGAGTCGCTCGCCGTCGACCTGAAGAGCGACGAGGGTAGGTGCGTCGTGAGCCGACTGGTGGCCCGGGCCGACGTCGTCGTCGAGAACCTCGCGCCGGGCGCGGCCGCCCGACTCGGGGTTGACGCCGCGACCCTGAGGGCAGAGCACCCCGGGTTGATCGTGGCCTCCCTCTCCGGCTACGGGACCGGTGGCCCGCTGGGGTCTCGAAAGGCCTACGACATGCTGATCCAGGCCGACTCGGGCCTCATTTCGCTCACCGGCACGCCCGACCATCCGGCCAAGACCGGGATCCCCACCGCGGACATCGCCTCCGGTATGTATCTCGCGCAATCGATCCTCGCGGCTCTGCTGCGTCGCCTTCGCACCGGGGTGGGAGCCACCATCGAGGTGTCGATGCTCGAGGCAACGGTCGAGTGGATGGGCCACGCGCTCTACACCCAGCTGGCCACGGGCGGACAACCGGAGCGACGGGGGGTGGGCCACAGCGCGATCGCCCCGTATGACCGCTACCCCACCGCCGACGGCGAGATCCTCATCGGGGTCCAGACCGACTCCGGCTGGCGCTCGCTTGCCAACGACGTCTTAGACTCCCCCGGGCTCGCCTGCGACCCACGGTTCCTCACCAACGTCGACCGGGTCGCCCACCGAATCGAGTGCGACGAGGAGGTGGCGCGGTTGACCCGCCGGTGGTCGACATCCGAGCTCGACCACCGACTCTCGGAGGCAGGGGTCCCGGCAGCCCAGCTCAAGGACCTCGCTCACGTTGTAGACCACGAACAATTCCGGGCGCGCGAACGGTGGCGGGAGATCGACATCGAGAACGGAACCGTTCCGGCGCTGCTACCACCCGGGACATTCTCGGACTTCGAGGCCCCGATGGGTGCGGTCCCCGCACACGGTGAACACACCCGCCGGTTACTGACAGAGTCCGGCCTCGACATCGCGTCCGTCGAGTCCGCTCTCGCTAGCGGCGTGGCCTTCCAGGCCGAAGTGAACCAACGCCAGGGGGTGCGGTCATGACCGCGGAGTACACCGTTCTCGATGTGGACGAGCTCCCCGACCGCGTCGTGGTACTGCTCGATCGGCCCGAGGCCCGCAACGCCATCGACCAGACGATGGTCGACGAGCTTCACCGGGTGTGCGACACGCTGGAGAGCCACCCCCGGATCCTGGTGCTCGGCGGAAAGGGCGGGGTCTTCGCCGCCGGTGCGGACATCGCGCAACTCCGCCATCGGCGCCGAGAGGACGCCCTCCGCGGCATCAACTCGGGATTGTTCGACCGCATCCGACGACTGCCGATGCCCGTCATCGGGCTGTTGGACGGACACGCCCTAGGCGGAGGCGCGGAACTGGCCTACGCCTGCGATCTGCGCATCGGGACCTCCCGGTTGCGCATGGGCAATCCGGAGCCCGGGTTAGGCATCCTCGCGGCTGCGGGGGCGTCCTGGCGACTCGGCGAACTGGTCGGCGAGCCCCTGGCCAAGGAGATCCTGCTGGCGGGACGGGTTCTCACCGGGGAGGAGGCACTGGCGGTTCGGCTGGTCAGCGAGCTCGTGGAACCCGACGAGCTCCTCGCCGCCGGTGAACGGTTGGCGGAGCGGGTCTCCCGACAGTCCGCGCTCGCGGTGCGGCTGACCAAGGCGGCCTTCCACGCGCCTCGAGATGCCCACCCCTATATCGACGACCTGACCCAGGCCGTGCTGTTCGAGACCGAGGAGAAGGAGGAGCGGATGACCGCCTTCCTGGAGAAGAGGAAGAAATGACCGTGCCTGAACACGTCGGCGTCTACGGCGGAGGACGTATGGGGGCGGGGATCGCCTACGCCTTTCTCGCCTCCGGATCCCGGGTGACCGTCATCGAGGCGACGGAGGACGCTGCCTCGGCCGCGCGCACCCGGCTGGAGGCCTCCGTGTCGAAGGCCTCCGAGCGCGGCCACCTCGACCGCGATCCGGCCGCGGTCCTGGCCCGTGTGGACGTGTCCGACGACCCGTCAGCGCTGGCCGGGTGCGAACTCGTGGTGGAAGCTGTTCCCGAGCGTCCGGAGCTCAAGTCCCGGGTCCTCGCTGCCATCGAGTCCTCCGCGCCGGACGCGTGGATCGGCACCAACACCTCGAGCCTGTCGATCCACGACCTCGCAGCGTCCCTTGCCAGGCCGGAGCGCTTCCTCGGCCTACACTTCTTCAACCCGGTGCCGGCCAGTGCCCTGGTCGAGATCGTGGTGGGCGAACAAACAGATCCCGCGCTCGTCGACCGCGCCCGGGCCTGGGTGGACGGATTGGGCAAGACGGCGGTGTCGGTGACCGACTCCCCCGGCTTCGCTTCGTCCCGACTCGGGGTCATGCTGGCGCTGGAGGCCATGCGGATGGTCGAGGAGGGGGTCGCCTCCGCCGAGGACATCGACACTGCCATGGAGCTGGGTTACCGACATCCGACTGGTCCGCTGCGCACTACCGATCTCGTCGGCCTGGACGTGCGGCTGGCGATCGCCGAGTACCTCGCCGAGCGACTCGGTGAGCGCTTCTCCCCGCCACAGATCCTGCGGGACAAGGTGGAAGCCGGCGATCTCGGGAAGAAGAGCGGCCAGGGCTTCTTCACCTGGTGACCTCGGCTCACGAGAAACAACACGGCCCCCGGCTTCGGAAGAAGCCGGGGGCCATGTCTCTTGTACCCCCGATGGGATTCGAACCCACGCTACCGCCGTGAGAGGGCGGCGTCCTAGGCCGCTAGACGACGGGGGCCTGGTACGCCTCGTACTGTAGCGACCCGACCGGCGCTCCACAAAATCGGCGGGCCGGGCATGGTTCACCCGGTGCAAATATGCACTCGGTCTACTTTTCTGTAGACTTCCCTGGTGACCTCACCGCCGGAACCGGACTCCCTCCGCGAGCGCAAACGGCGTGCCACGATGCTCGCCATCGAGGACGCCGCGACCTCCCTCGTGCTCGAGCACGGGTACGACTGTGTGACGGTGGACCAGATCTGCGCCGCCGCCCAGGTCTCCAAGCGCACGTTCTTCAACTACGTGCCCTCGAAGGAGGCCGCCGTCATCGGTTCGCCACCCCGGGACATCCCACGGGCGGGCCGCCGCGAGTTCCTCGACGCGGCCGACCCGGACGTCCCCGGGGCTCTCCTGCGACTGTTTCTCGCGACGTTCGCGGCCGCGCGGATCGCGGACGACGCCCAGACCGCGACCCTGGCCCACCGTCGAGCGGAAATAGTCCGGGCCAACCCGGACCTCGGGGTGGCCCGCGTGACCGCGTCATCTCGTGTCCAACTCCGTCTGGTGGACCTGGTGACCGAGCACTTCGAGCGCCACCCGGCCCTGCGCCGCCTCGACGGGGTCGCGCCCAGGGCGGAGGCACGTGCCTACGTGGCTCTCGTGGCCGCCTCGGCCAACCTCGGGTTGTCCACCTGGCTGACACGGGAGGCCGCGACGTTCGCCGAGCTCGACGCCGAGTGCGCCCTCGCGCTCCGGCAGCTCGCACTTCTCGTCACCGCGCCCCCCGACGCCACACCGGCCGGGATCACACCGGCCGGGACCACCTCTCCTGAGACCACGGGAACCACGTCAGGAACGACACCAGCATGAGCGAGACCAGCACGAGCGACACCGGCATCATCGCCACAGACGATCGCGAATCCACCGGACCGGCTCCGACATCCCACAACGTGCCGCTGGTCTTCACGTCCCTGCTGCTGGGGATGCTCATCGTGTCCCTGGGCCAGATGATCTTCGCGACCGCGTTGCCCACGATCGTCGCGGACCTCGGCGGGGTCGACAAGATGAGCTGGGTCATCACCGTCTATCTCCTCACCATGACCATCGGGCTCCCCGTGTACGGCAAGCTCGGCGACCAGATCGGCCGAAAACCGCTCTTCGTCGCCGCCATCCTGCTGTTCCTCGGCGGTTCCGTGCTCGGCGCCCTCTCGTGGAGCATCGACATCCTGATCGTCTCGCGCGCGATCCAGGGTCTGGGAGGTGGCGGTCTGATGGTGCTGTCCCAGGCCATCGTCGCCGACGTCGTCCCCGCCCGGCAGAGGGGCCGGTACATGGGGGTCATGGGGGCCGTCTTCGGACTGTCGTCGATCCTCGGTCCGCTCCTGGGCGGGTTCTTCACCGAGGGCCCGGGCTGGCGCTGGGCGCTGTGGTTCAACCTGCCGATCTGCCTGCTCACCCTCGTGGTGGCGGTCCTCTACCTGAAGCTGCCCACCCGCGGCACGGGCCGCAACACGGACTGGCCGGGCACCGTCCTCATGGTCACGGCCACCACGGCTCTCATCCTCGTCTGCTCGTGGGCCGGAAACCGCTATCCGTGGACCGACCCCGTGATCCTCGGCCTCGCCGTGCTGTTCGTGACCTGCGCCGCGGCGTTCGTCCTCGTCGAGTTGCGCTCGCCGCACCCGCTGATCCCCATGACCCTGTTCGCGGAACGCAACTTCGCGCTCTCCACGGCCGCCGGGCTCATCATCGGCGTGGCGATGTTCGGGACCATCACCTATCTGCCCACCTACATCCAGATGGTCCACGGGCTCGGACCCACCGACGCCGGCCTGATGATGACCCCGATGATGGCGGGGATGATGGGAACCTCCATCGTCGTGGGCAACATCGTGAGCCGAACCGGCCGCTACAAGTGGTATCCCGTGGTCGGGACGGTCCTCATGTCCGTGGGCCTGTGGCTCATCAGCTCCCTCGAGGCCTCCGACACCCTCCTGCACCTCGGAGCGGTCCTGTTCGTGTTCGGCTTCGGACTGGGCCTGTGCATGCAGCTGCTCGTCCTGATAGTCCAGAACTCGTTCCCCGTGTCGATGGTCGGGACCGCCACCGCCTCCAACAACTTCTTCCGCCAGATCGGGGGGACGCTGGGATCGGCGATCGTGGGGTCGCTCTTCGTCAGCCGTCTGGCGGACCTCATGGGAGACCGGATCCCGGCCGCGGCAGCCGCGATGGGACCGGAGGGAGCCGAGGTGGCCTCGTCGTTCGCGGAGGGCTCCGGAGCGGCCAACTCGATGAGCCCCGAGATCCTCGCCGGCCTCCCGGGGCCCCTGCACGACGCGATCGTGGGGTCATACAACGACGCCCTGGTGCCGATCTTCCTCGTCGTGGTCCCCCTCCTGCTGATCGCCACGGTGCTGCTGCTGTTCATCCGGGAGGACCCCCTCAAGGAGACCGTCGACTGACCGTCGCGGCGGATCCACCCGTGCGACCGGGCGGCGTGCTCACCGCGACGCCGGACCGGGGTGAGCACACCGACACGAGATCCACACCCGCGGCAACCGCCCCGTTACGCGACGGCGATAGCTTGCCCAGCGTGAACACTCCCCGAGAGACCGTCCTGCGTTTCCTCGCCGCCCCGACCGACGTCGGCACCGGGAACCAGGTGCACACCGGCCGCATCCTCGAGTGGATCGACAAAGCCGCGTACGCCCAGGCCGCGGTGTGGTCCGGCGGGTACGCCGTCACGGCCTATGTGGGCAATGTCCGCTTCTCGCGACCGATCGAGGCCGGGGAACTCGTCGAGGTGTCCGCACGACTCGTCCACACGGGCTCGACCTCGATGCACATCCAGTGCGACGTCCGGGCCTGCGATCCCGTGACCCTCGACTACCGGCACTGCGCGGAGTGCCTGGTCGTCTTCATCGCCGTCCGCGCGGGGAGACCCTCCCCGGTGCCGTCCTGGCGGCCCGCCTCCCGGCTGGAGGTCCACGAGTCCGACGAGGCGGTGATGCGCATCGCCCTGCGGAAGGACATCGAGGACGCCATGGCCGACCAGTGCTACACCGACGCGGGAACCGCACCCCGATCGGCCCTGCGGTTCCTCGCGGCCCCCGGCGACGTGAACTGGGGAGGCAACGTGCACGGGGGGCGCATCATGGCGTGGATCGACGACGCCGCGAACCTGTGCGCGACCCATTGGTCGGGCACCCCGTGCACCTCCGTGTACGCCGGCGGTGTGCGCTTCTACCACCCGGTGAGGATCGGCCACGTCGTCGAGGTCGAGGCCAGGCTCCTGCACACCGGTCACGAGACGATGCACGTGTCCGTCCACGTCCGGTCCGGGGAGCCCACGTCACCTGATCGGGTGCTGACGACCCACTGCCTGGCCGTGTGCGCGGCTCTGGGCCCGGATCTCAGACCCACCCCGGTCCCGCACTGGACCCCGCTGACAGCGGAGGACCGTGCACTCGACGAGCACGCACGGCACCTCATCCGGTTGCGAGGGCGGGGCCGGGTGGACGGGGCCGAGCGGGTGGGTGCCGGGCAGAGGGGTGACACGGTGGTGGCGACCGCCGTGGAGAGCACCGCGACGAAATAGCGAGAACGCCCGGAGCGTGATGCTCCGGGCGTTCTCGTGTGTACCCCCGATGGGATTCGAACCCACGCTACCGCCGTGAGAGGGCGGCGTCCTAGGCCGCTAGACGACGGGGGCTCAGGACGCGGATCCGCGAGGAACCGCTGCAGTGAGCGCTACAACGCGCTCAGCTGGCCTACCAGGACTCGAACCTAGAACGACGGTACCAGAAACCGCTGTGTTGCCAATTACACCATAGGCCACTGTATTCACTTGTCCGCCCCGTGCGGGGCGACCTCGAAGAGAGTATCAAAGCACCGAGGGTGAATAGCAAATCGCCTGGTCATTCAGCGATGGGCGCGGCCCGGAGGCGGGCCAGTGTGACCTCGCGTCCCAGAAGTTCCAGCGACTCGAACAGTGGCGGGGAGATGTGCGATCCGGTCACCGCGACCCGCACCGGACCGTAGGCCTTGCGCGGCTTGATCCCGAGCTCGTCGACCAGCGCCCCGGAGAGCGCGGCCTCGATAGCGGGGGTGGACCACTCCTGAACGGACTCCAGTGCGGCCACGGCCGCGTCCACGACCTCACGCGCATCGGCCTTGAGGTTCTTGGCGGCGGACTTGGGGTCGACGACGAACTCCGACTCGTCCACCACCAGGAAGCGGATCAGGTCCCACGCGTCGGACAGCACGACGATGCGGGTCTGCACCAGTTCCGCGAGGACCGCCCAACGATCACCGTCCAGCTCCGCGGGCAGCGTCAGTCCGTCCTCGGACGGGTGTGCCTCGAGGAAGTCCCTCAGCCGACGCGCGAACTCCTCCGGCGGGAGCCGCCGGATGTGCTCGGCGTTGATCGCGTCCGCCTTCTTCTGGTCGAAACGCGCGGGGTTGGCATTGACCTGGCGCACGTCGAAGGCCTCCACCATCTCCTGCAGGGAGAACACGTCGCGGTCGTCCGACAGTCCCCAGCCCAGCAGTGCCAGGTAGTTGAGCAGCCCCTCGGGCAGCATGCCTCGGTCGCGGTGCAGGAACAGATCCGACTCCGGGTCCCGCTTGGACAGCTTCTTGTTGCCCTCCCCCATGACGAACGGCAGATGCCCGAACTCGGGCACACGGTCGGCGACCCCGATCCGGGTGAGCGCACGATAGAGCGCGATCTGCCTGGGGGTCGAGCTGAGCAGGTCCTCGCCGCGCAGGACGTGGGTGATCTGCATGAGCGCATCGTCCACAGGGTTGACCAGGGTGTACAGCGGGATCCCGTTGCCGCGGGTGAGTGCGAAGTCCGGAACGGTGCCGGCCTTGAACACGGTCTCCCCGCGGACGAGGTCGTCCCACCCGAGGTCCTCGTCCGGCATCCGCAGCCGGATCACCGCGCCACGGCCCTCGTCGCGGTAGGCCTGCTTCTGCTCCTCCGTCAGGTCGCGATCGAACCCGTCGTACCCCAGTTTGGGGTCGCGCCCGGCGGCCCGGTGGCGCGCCTCGACCTCCTCGGCGGTCGAGAAGGACTCGTAGGCCTCCCCGGCGTCGACGAGCCTGCGCACCACATCGAGGTGCTGGTCACGTCGTTCGGACTGGCGGTAGGGGGCGTACGGACCGCCCACCTCCGGCCCCTCGTCCCAGTCCAGTCCGAGCCACCGGAGTGCGTCGAGCAGGGCCTGGTACGACTCCTCCGAGTCGCGTGCGGCGTCGGTGTCCTCGATGCGGAAGACGAAGGTCCCGCCCGTGTGCCGCGCGTGGGCCCAGTTGAACAGCGCCGTCCGGACGAGCCCTACATGAGGAGTACCGGTGGGCGACGGGCAGAAGCGGACACGGACGTCTGGGGCTGTCATACGCACCATCCTAGTGACGGTCCCGGCTCGCACCCCCGCGCAGGACCGGCCTAGGATCGGCGGGTACCCGTGGCCCGCCACTCAGGCGCGATCCACGCACATCGGAGTCGAGGAGGCGAGCCGTGGCGTCAGGGCCCCACCCCGACGCCGCCAGGCCTGTCACCGCTCCGGATTTCCTCCTGTCCCGCCACACCGGATCGCTGCGGACCCAGGGCTCCCTCCGCGCCTTCCCCGACCCCGCCGACGCGGCGCTGGCCCTCCGGTCCGGTCACTGCGGACTGGTGGTGGGCGCCATAGGGTTCGAGCCGGACGCGCCGGCGGCGCTGGTCGAACCCGACATCGTGGTCCGGACCGACGGCCCCCTCGAGCCCCCCGCCTACTTCCGATCGATCCGCACGCGCGCCCGCGTCGTCGAGGAGCTCCCCTCGACGGAGGCCCACCGGAGACGGGTGGCCACCGCGGTCGCGGGTATACGGGCCGGTGGACTGGACAAGGTGGTGCTCGCGCGCGCGGTCCGGCTGCTCGCGGAGGACCCGATCGACCCCCATGCGGTGTGCGCGGCGCTCATCGATTCGAGCCCGTCCGCCGATGGTTTCCTGGTCGACCTGTCCCCCGCCGGCGGGGTTCACACCGGCAGGGTCCTGGTGGGGTCGAGCCCGGAGCTCCTCGTCCGCCGCCGCGGTGACGTGGTGGAGTGCCATCCGCTCGCCGGATCAGCCCCCCGTTCCCGCGACACGACGGAGGACCAGGCCTCGGGGCGTGCACTGCAGGCCTCGGGCAAGGACGCCGCCGAGCACGCGTTCGTGGTGGACTCCCTGGCGACGGCGCTCGCCCCCCTCTGCCGGGATCTCCGGATCCCCGAGCACCCGTCGCTCACCTCCACCCGCGAGATGTGGCACCTGGGAACGCGGATCCGTGGGCGGGTGGCCGACCCACGGACGACGGCGCTCGACCTCGCGTTGGCCGTCCACCCGACTCCCGCCGTGTGCGGAACCCCCACCGACGAGGCGCGGCGGGTGATCGCGGGGATCGAGGGAGAGCGGGGGTTCTACTCGGGAGCGGTGGGCTGGGCGGACGCGGGCGGCGACGGCGACTGGATGGTCACCATCCGATGCGCCGAGATCGACGCCGATCGCTCCGGAGCCATCGCCTGGGCGGGCGGGGGGCTCGTCGCGGACTCCGACCCCGACGACGAGGTGGCCGAGACCGCCGCCAAACTCCGCACGGTGCTCACCGCGCTCGGCGCCGTGTGACCGGAGGCCCCGACCGGGCATCGACCGTCAGGGGCTGAGGACCAGACCTACCTGTCGACGACGGGGTTGGTCAGCGCTCCGATGCCCTCGATCTCCACGGTGACCCGGTCGCCGGGGAGCATCGGGCCGACCCCGGCCGGGGTTCCCGTCAACACGACGTCGCCCGGGAGCAGTGTCATGACCCTGCTGACGTACTCGATGATCTCCCCGACGGTGTGCATGAACTGGGAGGTGTTGCCGTCCTGGCGCACCTCCGAGGACCCGTCCGGGTGGTGCAGGGTGGTGCGGACGTCGAGGCCGTTGGGGTCGAGGTCGGTGACGATCCAGGGGCCCAGCGGGCAGAAGGTGTCGTACCCCTTCCCGCGGGTCCACTGACCGTCCGCGAGTTGCTGGTCGCGCGCCGTCACGTCGTTGGCGCAGGTGTAGCCCAGGATCACCTCGTGGGCGCGGGCGGCCGAGACGTCGCGACAGGGCTGACCTATCACCACGGCGAGCTCACCCTCGTGGTCCACCCGCTCCGAGCTGGGCGGGTACGCGATCCCTGCCTCGGGGCCGACCACCGAGGTGTTGGGCTTCAGGAAGATCAACGGCTCGGAGGGCGCCTCGGACCCCATCTCCTCGGCGTGCTCCGCGTAGTTCTTACCGACGCACACCACCTTGGAGGCGAGGATCGGAGCGAGCAGCCGGACGTCGGCCAGCGGCCATTCGCGGCCGGTGAACTCGGGGGTTCCGAAGGGGTGTTCCGAGATCTCCGCGCAGGTGAGGGTGGCGGGATCGGTGACATCCCCGCGGACCTCGACGAAGGCGAACCCCTGCGGGTGGGCGATACGGGCGAGACGCATACCCGCGATCCTATGCCGTTCGCAGATCCCGGAGCGTCGTGACCCCGCGCTCGTGCAGCTCCGCGGTCTGGGCCAGGTAGAGCTCCGCGCAGGCGAGCGCGTCGACCAGTGCATCGTGCGCCCGGTAGCGGGGAAGCCCGTACCGCTCCCTCGCGCGCCACAGCCGGAGTTCGTCCGGCGAGGACTCGGGGGCGAAACCACTGTCGACGCCCGCGCCGAGCACCCGGCGGTGGAGTTCGAGGGTGTCGACCGGCACGAACGGCGGGCGCACACCGTGCCCGGAGGTGCACAGTGCGCGGAGGAAGTCGGTCTCTATACGACTGTAGTGGGCGACGAGCACCCGACCGGTCAACGCCGCGAAGATCCGGTCCAGGAAGACGTCCACGCCCACCCCCGTCGCCACCGTGTCGTCGGTGATCCCGTGCAGTGTCGCACTCTGGCCCACCCCCTCGACCTCGTCGGCGCCGTCGGCCCGCAGGAGAAGGGACTGTGCGCCACCGAGGACGATCCGGTCGCCGTCCACCGGCACCAGTCCCACGGACAGCACCCTGTCGCGCCGGGGATCGAGGCCCGTGGTCTCGACGTCCATCGCCAGCAGGGGCAGTTCCGCCAGCGGAGTCGACGGCCCCGGGGGCGGGGTCTCGAGGTAGGTCCGCAGCGGACCGTCGGGAAGTCGTCGTGCCGTGCGTCGACGACGCCCGGACCCGGTGAACCACTCGCGCATCACATCTGGCCGACCCGGTACTTCAGGGCGAGCGAGCCCTGCACCCCGGCGATGATCCGGAACGCGGCGCGGAGACGGTGACGGTCGGCGGAGCTCAGTGTGCCCGGATCGATGTGGTTGTCCTGCGGGTCGTCGTCCGCGATCTGGCGCGCGTGATGCCGGTAGGTCAGCCCACGCAGGAACCGGAAGGCCTCGCCGAGATCCTCCGCGTCGGCACGCGCGATCACGCCGGCCCCGGCCGCGGCGTCGAGCCGACCGAGGGTGGACACCTCGTCCAGCCCCGCGGAGAGGGCGTGCACGCGCGCGATCTGGACCACGGGCGCGATCCCGCCGGCCTTGAGGTCCAGGGTGTTGCGGTACTCACCCCGTCGTGCCACCACCAACCCACGGAAGAACCCCAGCGGCGGCTGCCATTCGCACGCTATGCGCGCCAGGTGGGCCTGGAACCGTCGACTGCCCTCGGCGCGAGCGAGCATCTCGTCACGGACCCGCATGAACAGCGAGGTGTCCCCGTGCACCGGGCGGATGTCCAGGAACACCTGGGAGTGCAGGACGGCGTCCGCTCCCGGCGCCCGCACCCAGTCCCCCACCTGGCGCTCCCAGGACCTGCACGTGCGACGCCACGCCGGGTTGGAGGCCATGACGTCGCCCGGACACAGCGGGAATCCGGCCCGGTCGAGACCGGCGCACACCTCCTCCGCCAACGCGGCGAAGTACCGGTCCGCGTCCGGTGTCGTCTCCGCCGCGTCGTCGAGGATGAGCGCGTTGTCCTGGTCGCTCGCCACGCCGAGCTCCCCTCTGGCCTGGGAACCCAGGCCGACCCAGCAGTACCCCACGGGCGGCGGTCCGAGGCCGCTCTCCGCGAGTGAGATCAACCGTCGCGTCGCGGCGTCGGCGGTGGCGGTGACGACGCGACCGATGTCCTGGGGGGCGGTGCCACGGCGGACGAACTCGCCGACCAGGGCTGGCAACCTCGCCGCCAGGCGCGCGACCCCCTCGGGGTCGGGCGCGCGGGCGATGCGGGCGGCCAGGTACACGGGGTCGGTCTGGGCCAGTCGGAGCAGGTCCCCGCTCGTCACCATCCCCACGGGCACGCCGTCCTCGCAGACCGGGAGGTGGTGGACCCCGCGGTCGATCTGGAGGAGCGTCGCGTCGAACGCGCGCGTCCCCGCGTCGACCGACACCGGGTCCGGGGTCATGATCGTCGACACCGGCGCCCCGGTGTCCCCGTCGACCGCCACGACCTTCGAGCGCAGGTCCCGGTCGGTGAAGATCCCCACCACGCGGCCCGATTCCACCACGAGCAGCGCGGATACGCGGCGTTCGGTCATCAGGCTCGCGGCGTCGCGGATCGTGGTGTCGGGGCCGGTGGTCACCGCGTCGCGGGCGAGCAACTCCCCGACCGGCGTGCCCAGCGCGTCCCCGCCCGCGGCCTCGAGCCGCGCCGAGGCGAGGTCCTGGCGGATCCGGTCGCTCCGTTCGCCGAAGAACCGCCGCAGAGGAGGGTGCTCGGTGGCCAGGTCGTCCAGGACCCCGGCCGGCATCTCGAGCAGCAGGGTGTCGGCCACCGCCACGATCCGGTAGCGCGAGGGCCCGCTGTGGGACAGGGACGAGTAGCCGAAGCAGTCTCCCTCGCCCCGGGCGTCGAGCAGAACGCCGTCCGGGTCGCACACCTCCACGGCACCCGACCGGATGATGTGCAGGGTGTCGTTCCGGGCACCGGCGTCGAGGATCACCGTTCCCCGGCGGTGGTACCGCTGTGAGAGCCGCGCGGGGATCCGGTCGAGCTGGTCACCGGGCAGCTCGTCGAAGGGGGCGCAGCGGGCGAGGAAATCCCTCACCTCGGCGAGTTCGACGTCCATGGGTCCACTCTGTACGCCGACGGCCCGCGGTGTGATCCGCTTCACGCGATTCACACCCGCGGGCCGCGGGGTGGTGCCCGTTCTAGGCGCTGACCGCCGACACGATCCGGTCGCCGACCTCGGAGGTCACCACGGGACGGTCTCCACGCGACCCGAGGTCCGCCTCGACCGCGGCCTCCACGCGCTCGGCCTCGGCGACCTTGCCCAGGTGCCTCAACATCAGCGCCACCGACAGGATGGCCGCGGTGGGGTCGGCCTTGCCCTGTCCTGCGATGTCCGGGGCGGAACCGTGCACCGGCTCGAACATGGACGGGTTGGATCCCGAGGCGTCGATGTTCCCCGACGCCGCGGTGCCGATCCCCCCGGTGACGGCGGCCGCGAGATCGGTGATGATGTCGCCGAAGAGGTTGTCGGTGACGATCACGTCGAAGCGCGAGGGTTCGGTGACCATGTAGATCGTCGCGGCGTCGATGTGGCAGTAGTCGACTGCGACGTCCGGGAACTCCGGGGCCACCTCGTCGACGGTGCGCTGCCAGAGCCCACCCGCGTTGACCAGCACATTGGTCTTGTGGACGAGCGTCAGCTTCCCACGGCGGGACCGCGCCCGGCCGAACGCGTCGCGCACCACGCGCTCCACGCCGAAACGGGTGTTGACCGAGGTCTCGGTGCCGATCTCGTGGGGTGTTCCCACGCGGATCGCCCCACCGTTGCCGGTGTAGAGCCCCTCGGTCCCCTCGCGCACCACGACGAAGTCGATCTCACCCGGGTCCTTGAGCGGGGTCCCCGAACCGGGGTACAGCCGCGACGGGCGGAGGTTGACGTGGTGGTCGAGCGCGAACCGCAGTGGGAGCAGCATCCCGCGTTCGAGCACCCCGGCGGGCACCGACCGCGGATCGCCGATGGCCCCGAGCAGGATCGCATCGTGACCCTTGAGGCTCTCGATGTCCGCCTCGGTCAGGGTCTCCCCGTTGCGGAGATACCGGCGCGCGCCCAGGTCGTACTCGGTCTTCTCCACCCCTGGGACGAGCGCGTCCAGGACCCGGATCGCCTCGGCCGTCACCTCGACACCGATCCCGTCCCCGGGGATGACTGCGAGCTTCATGATGTCCGTCCCCCGCTCAGACCAGGGAGATCTGGGTCGCCGTGGCGTCGAGCTCGGAGACGATCCGGTCGACGGTCGGCTCGGCGACCGCACGATCGACCCGCAGGATCAGCGAGGCACCTTCACCGGTGACGTCCTGACTGAGCGCGGCGGCCTGGATGTCGATGCCCTCCCCGCCGAGGATGGAGCCCACCTTTCCGAGCACGCCCGGGCGGTCGGAGTAGTGGACGAACAGGTTCTGACCCTCGGCACGCATGTCGAAGCCGCGCTCATTGATCCGGACGATCTTCTGCACCTGGTCCAGACCGGCCAGCGTGCCGGTGACATCGGCCGACGCGCCGTCCGCGGCCACCGCGGTGACCGTGACCGTGCTGCGGTAGGACTTCGACTCGCTGCGGGTCCCGACCGAGTGGGTGACCCCGCGCTGCTCGGCCATCTGACCGACGTTGACGAAGGTGGCGGGCTCGTCGGTGATGGCGGAGAACATCCCGCGCAGGGCGGCCAGACCCAGCACGTCCACCTGCTCGGCGGCCAGTTCGCCCGCGACCTCGACGGTCACGGTGGTGGGCACACCCGGGCACAGGTGACCGGCGATGAGTCCGAGCTTCCGGACGAGGTCGAGCCACGGAGCGACCTCGTCGCCGACCGGGCCGCCGGTGACGTTGACGGCGTCGGGGACGAACTCCCCGCGCAGGGCGAGCAGCACGCTGCGCGCGACGTCGGTGCCGGCCCGGTCCTGCGCCTCGCTCGTGGAGGCACCCAGGTGCGGCGTGACGACGGTGTTCTCGAGGTCGAACAGCGGCGAGTCGGTGCAGGGCTCGGTGTCGAACACGTCCAGGGCGGCGGACCGCACCTTGCCGGACCTCAGGGCCTCGACGAGCGCGTCCTCGACGATGAGTCCGCCGCGGGCGGCGTTGACGATCACGACGCCGTCCTTGGCCCGGGCCAACCGCTCGGCGTCGAGCAGGCCGGCCGTCTCCTTGGTCTTGGGCAGGTGCATCGTGATGATGTCCGCGCGGGAGACCAGCTCATCGATGTCCACGAGCTCGATCCCGAGCTGGGCCGCGCGGGCGGCGGGCAGGTAGGGGTCGTAGGCGATGAGGTTCGTCTCGAACGCCGCCAGACGTTGTGCCACGAGCTGGCCGATCCGACCCAGGCCCACCACGCCGACGGTCTTGCCGAGCAACTCGACGCCGTTGAAGGAGCTGCGCTTCCAGGTGTGCTCGCGCAGGGTGCGGTCGGCGGCCGGGATCTGGCGGCAGGCGGCCATGAGCAGGGCGACGGCGTGCTCGGCGGCCGAGTGGATGTTGGAGGTGGGCGCGTTGACCACCATGACGCCGCGCTCGGTCGCCGCGGGGATCTCCACGTTGTCGAGGCCGACACCCGCGCGACCGATGATCTTGAGCTTCGGGGCGGCGGCCATCACCTCGGCGTCGACGGTCGTGGCGGAGCGGACGAGGATCGCGTCCGCATCGGCGACGGCCTCGAGGAGCTTGGGACGATCCGGGCCGTCGACCCAGCGGACCTCCACGGCGTCGCCGAGCGCGTCGACGGTCGACTGGGCGAGCTTGTCGGCGATGAGGACGACGGGACGTCCGGATGCTGTCACAGTGGGATCTCCTCGGTGTCAATTTGGGCACACCCAGTCTAGGCCACCGCACACCGCCGAGGACCAGTGGCCGGGGTGGCCCGGGACGCCTACCGTGGCTGATGTCACCGCAGGCCCCGACCGACGTCCGACGAACGGATCACCTATGTTGCGCCCGCCCCGGTCGACCGGTTTCCCGGTCCGCCTGCCCAGCCCCTGGATGCCCGTCCTCGCCCCCGCGCGCGGCTCGACCGCGGTCGCCTCCTATCTCCGGGCACACCTCTACGGGGCGGCGGTGGGTCGCAGCCTCCTGGACCACTGCATCCGCGCCGTCGACGAGACCGATAAGACCCGCCTGGAGCCCCTGCGCGCCCAGTTCGAGCAGGAGATCGACACCGCCGCCGCGCTGCTGGCCCGGCTGACCCCCATCGGGACCCCGGGCCGGCGACTGCTGCGACTGTCGACCGGTCTCTCGTTCTCCGTGCTTCCGGTGGGGCCGGTGCTGAGCGATCCGCTGGCGCGGCTCGCGCTGCTGGAGGCGCTACGCACCCTCGTGGTGGCCAAGCGCTCCATGTGGGAACTGCTCGCGGACTCGTGGGTCGCCGACCAGCCCTCACGGGGCGACGACGACGAGGTGGGCGGACCCGGCACCCGACGCGTCCTCCTGGATCTGGCGGAGCAGGCCGTGGCCCAGGAGAAGTTGTTGGAGGAACTGCGCCGGACCTACGGCCTGGCGGTGTTCGAGTGAGGTCCTCCGCGCCGGTGCGGGCCGACGTGGTGGTGGTGGGGTCGGGGCCGAACGGCCTCGCCGCGGCACTCCTGTGCGCCCGCGCGGGCCGTCGCGTCGTGGTTCTCGAGGCCGAGGACACCATCGGGGGCGGGTGCCGCACCCTGCCCATGGACGGCATGCCGGGTGATCTCGGCGCGGACCTCGTCGTCGACCCGTGTTCGGCGGTCCACCCGATGGCCGCCGCCGCGCCGTTCTTCCGTCATTTCGACCTCGCCGCACACGGGGTGGAGCTCAGGACGCCGCCGGTTCAGTTGGCCCATGCGCTCGCAGGACGCGATGCGATCGTCGTTCCGTCCGACCCCTCCCCCGACGCCCTCGCCGAGGGCCTGGGTTCCGAGGCGGAGGCCCGCGCCTGGTGGCGGGTCATGGGTCCGACCGCCGAGAGGTCCCTCGAGGTGGTGGCCGCGGCGTTGTCCGACCAACGGTCGGTCCCCCCGGTCGCCGCGACGGCGGCCCTGGCCGCGGCCTTCGTGCGCGCGCATCCCCGTGGGGGCCTGGCCGATCCGTTCGGCCCGGACGGGCGGACACTGCTCACCGGGATCTCGGCCCACGCCATCACCCCACTGACCTCACCGGCCGCGACCGCGGTCGCGCTCATCCTCGGTTCGCTCCTGCACTCCCCGCTCGGCTGGGCCCTGCCGGTCGGGGGCAGCGGGGCCATCACCGAGGCGCTCGCGGAGGCCATCCGGGATGCCGGGGGCGAGATCCGCACCGGGCAGCGGGTGGACTCGCTGGCGCGGATCGACGCCCGTGACATCGTGTTCAACACCTCGTCGCGGATCCT
>NZ_JAALDZ010000274.1:0-1890 GCF_014145125.1 Dietzia sp. CQ4
AGCGGCGGCAGGACGATGCCCGCATCGGTGAGCGCCTGGTGGATCTGCGGCGCGAAGTAGATGCCGGCGCCGACGGCGGCGGACCCGCCCACCAGCACCAGAGGGCCCAGTGACCCGGCACCCGGCAGGGAACCGGCGTCCGAGCCGAGGACCAGGGTGGCGCCGTCGCCGACCCCGAGCGAGCCGGCGACCGACGCCGCGGCCGGCTCGACCGAACCGACGAGCGACTCGTCCAGGAGGGACCCACTGGCGTCGACGGAGCCGGTGCCGGGTGCCGGGTCGGTCAGGGTGATGGACCCGGCGGCGTCGATGACCGACCCCGCGAGGGGCGCCAGGGAACCGGTGGAGGGCTCGCCGAAGATGGCGGAGCCCGAGGTGTCGAGGGAGCCCTCCCCGGTGGCGTTGGCCTCGAGGATGAGCGAGCCGAGGTCCTGCGGGAGGGAGCCCTCGCCGGCCGAGTCGCCGCTGCCCTCGCTTCCGCTGCTCAACGTGCCCAGGCTGTCGGCTCCGAGGCTGTCGGCGGACAGGCTTCCGGTGCCGTCCTGGGCGGAGGCGACAGCGGTCGCCCCGGAGAGGGCGAGGGCGGTGGCGGCTGCGACGGCAGCGGCCCTACGGATCGAGAACGTCATGGGTTCGTCTCCTTATATGGCGCGGCATCCGCGTGGGTTCGCGACGGGACGCCCGTGAGGGATGGGCTTCCGGGCATAGGTGACGACGCCGGGGTAGCGTCGTAAACTTTGGCCCTTCTCCCCCACCATATCCCTGAATTTAAGGAAAGCAACAGCTCCCTCTCAGTGAGAACTCGGTTAGAAACCGCCCGAAATCCACTCCCGCACAGCCCGGGTCGCGCGGACGTCGTCCTCGTTGTACGCGAGGATGCGCTCCCTGCCGGAATCCCGCTCGACCCCCCTCGAGGCCTGCGCATCCCGGTACCACCCGATCGACTGCTCGCCCCCGGCGTCCGGGTCGCGCCAGTGGAATCCGGCCACCGGCGCCACCACCTTGAGCCCGAGCCCGGAGGTGGAGACGAACTGGGTGGCCACCGCCTCATGGACGTCGACCCACCGGGGCGAGGAGATGAACCCCCGCACCTCGGATACCGAGGGGACGCCTCTGACGACGGCCACCGTGCCCTCCGGCCCGAACCTGGTGGCGGTCGAGAGCATCCAGCCGTTCTCCGCGGACCTCGAGTAGCAGTACGCGCGGAAGGTGCGACCCTGCCCCTCGGCCCTGTCCCGGATGCCGGTGAGCCAGCGCCAGAACTCGGCGAACGAGCGACCCTCGTCCGGGTCCGGCAACCGTGCCCAGGTGGCGAACGGCCGGTAGCCCTCGGCCTCGAGGCGACGCCCGTCCCGCAGCGTGAGCAGGGTCCCCCACAGGTAGGCACCGTCGTCCAGATGACTCTCCAGGTCCACGTCCACCTCCACGTCCGCGCGCGGGATGGCGGGGCGGGCCACCTTGGGGACGACGACCTCGCCGTCCCGGTGCGCACGGGCCCTCAGCACGGCGTCGGAGAACGGTTCGCCGTTCCAGTCCGGCGGACGCTCGGGCCCTGCCTCGGCGAGGTCCGCCACCGTGCGGAACCCCGCCGCACGGACCGGTCCCACCTGTCCACCACCCACCACCAGACTCACGTCGTCCGCGATGACCAGGTGGTCTCGGCACCCGGTCACGGGCGTCCCCCGGTCGTCCCAGCCCTCCCACCACGGGCAGGTACGGCACTCGCCCACCCGGCTGGGCACCGTGTCGAGCTCGCCGCGGAGGACCGCCAGCCGCGTGGCGTGGTTCCGGTCGGCCGCGGCCAGGACCGGCTCGAGTTCGTGGACCACCGCGCGCGCGGACCCCAAGCCCAGCACCGCCCCGACCGGGTGCGGGGCCGCGTACCCCAGC
>NZ_JAALDZ010000275.1:0-2915 GCF_014145125.1 Dietzia sp. CQ4
ATCTCGCCCTCGGACCACCTGCCGGCGTCGATCCCCGCGCGGGCCTGCAACGCGGCCATGTGGTGGCGGCCGGGCCACAGCGGGGCCACGGTGTACGGGTCGAGCTGCAGCGCCAGCGCCGAGTCGAGGTCGGTGCTCGCCGAGGCCTTGCCGAACCCGTAGACCAACGCGGTGTCGGCCTGGCCTGTGGCGATCTTGAGGTAGGCCTCGAAGAACGCCCAGGCGGCGTCCATCTCCACGTGCGATTCGCAGATGGGAGGGAATGCGCCGATGGTGTCGACGGCGGAGATGAAGGAGAAGGCCCGGCCGGCGAGGTAGTCGGAGGAACCGGAGCACCAGAACTCGATGTCGGTGCGGTCCAGCCCGGTCTGCCGGTAACACTCGGCGAAGACGGGCGCGAGCATCTCGACACCGTTGGTGGTGCCGAAGGTGGACTCTGTGTGTCGGGCGTGGGCGAAACCGACGACGGCCACGTCCCGGGGTGCGGTGGGGGTCACGGGTGTCCTCTACAGGTGATCGGCGTAGGTGTCGGGGTCGGCGTCGGGATCGCCGGTCGGCTCGAAGTGCGTGATGGCCTTCATCGATGCCGGGCGGTCGGCCTCGGGTGTCCAGACCGCGCGCACCCGCATACCCATGCGCACCTCGGAGGCCTCGCAGCCGAGAACCAGGTGCTGGATGGGGACGTCGGACCCGTCCAGGAGGATGTACGCGGTGACGTACGGGGGCGTGATCTCCTGACCGGCGAACGGAACGTTGACGATGCCGAACGTGGTGACCGTGCCGACGCCGGAGACCTCCACGTACTCGCCCATGGCCACCCCGTCGGAGGGGCAGTAGTCGCGCGGCGGGACGTAGACCTCGGGTCCGTTGGAGCGACGCCGCCCGAGCACACGGCCCTGCACGATCGCCCGGAGGAACTCGCTCTCGGCGGGCCCCGCGGTGTGGGTCACCGAGAGGCCGATCGGGGTGACGACCATGGTGACGGGCTCGTCCCCGGAGGGCTGCGGGACCTCGTCGTCGTCGCCCTGATCGGTGCCGCCCGGGTCGTCCCCACCCGCCACGTCCACGGGGACCACGCACGCGATGTCGTGGATGGTCCCGGTCCGCTCGGCGGACCACCGTAGCCGCACGCGCATCCCCGAGCTCACGTCCTCGGGGCCGTCGGCGGCGAGGGGCAGCAGGATGGCGGTGTCGGCGCCGTCGAACCGGACCAGGGCCCAGGCGAACGGCGAGTCGAGCGGGTTGACGCCGGTGGGTTCGGGAACCCAGGTCCAGACGACGACGACGCCGTCGATCCCGGTCCCGGAGCCCACCTCGACGAAGTCCGTCAGGGCCTCGTGCGTGTGGGGGTCGAACTCCACCGGCGGCAGGTGCACGGCGCCGCGGGAGTCGCGGACCCCCACGAGTCGGCGGTCGCGCAGGCCGGTGAAGAACGCGCCCAGGACCGGTCCGGTCGACCGCGTGTAGTCGAAGGACGGGGCGAGCGGGGCCTCGAGCACGGCCTCGTCGGGCGGGGTGATGTCGACAACGATCTCTCTGGATGTCACGCCACAAGTAGAACACGTTCCACTGCGCCGTGTGTGACTTTGCGTGAGCCGGACACCGTCGCGGGGCGGTCTGGGTCACACTGGTCCCCATGAAATTCGCCTTGCAGCTCGGATACTGGGGCGCCCAGCCGCCCACCAACCACGCCGACCTCGTGGTGGCCGCGGACAGGGCGGGGTTCGACACCGTCTTCACCGCCGAGGCCTGGGGTTCGGACGCGTTCACCCCGCTCGCCTGGTACGGCTCGCTCACCGAACGCATCCGCCTGTCCACGGCGGTGGTGCAGCTGTCCGCCCGGACGCCCACGGCCACCGCGATGAGCACCATGACCCTGGACCACCTCTCCGGTGGCCGGTTCTGCCTGGGCCTGGGCGTCTCCGGTCCGCAGGTGGTGGAGGGCTGGTACGGCCAGCCGTTCACCAGGCCGTTGGCCCGGACGCGGGAGTACATCGACATCATCCGCGCGGTGCTCCGCCGCGAGGCCCCCGTGACCTCCGACGGGCCCGCGTACGCCCTGCCGTACCAGGGGCCGGGCGCCTCCGGACTGGGCAAACCGCTCAAGTCGATCCTCCACCCGCTGCGCGAGGACGTGCCCATCTGGCTGGGGGCCGAGGGGCCCAAGAACGTGGCACTCGCCGCCGAGATCGCGGACGGGTGGCTGGGGTTCCTGGCCTCGCCGCGGACCGCGCACGAGTTCAACGCGTGGCTCGACGAGGGCTTCGCCCGACCCGGCGCGCGGCGGACCCGGGAGGACTTCGAGGTGGCGTTCCTGTGCCAGCTTCACATCACCGACGACAGGCGCGCGGTCCTCGACGCGTACAAGCCGTTCACCGCGCTCTACGCCGGCGGCATGGGCGCGGAGGAGAAGAACTTCCACGCCGAGGCGTTCCGCCGGATGGGCTTCGCCGACGACGTCGACCGCATCACCGAGCTGTTCCGCTCCGGGCGCAAGGAGGAGGCCGCGGCGGCGGTCCCGGACGAGATGGTCGAGGCCACCGCGATCATCGGCGACGAGGACTCGGTGCGGTCGCAGATCGCCGAGTGGGAGGCCGCGGGTGTGACCATGCTCGTGGTGACGGCCCGCTCGGTGGAGGAGATCGAGTCACTGAGCCGGTTGATGGACTGATCACCGGCGGGACGGTCCGCGGGAGGGACGGTCCGCGGGAGGGGCGGCCGGGGGGGTTCCGCCGGGCGGTCAGCGGGGCGGGTTGACGCGCACCGGCTCGCCGGCGTGGTCCACCACGAGGAAGCCGCTCTGGTGGACGTCGTTGCTCACGTGGACGGTGTAGGTCGGCCGCCCCGCCTCGTCCGCCGCGACGCTGAGGAAGGCGCCGGTCTCGCCGGCGATCCCGAGGGTCTCGGGGGCGCCG
>NZ_JAALDZ010000276.1:0-8967 GCF_014145125.1 Dietzia sp. CQ4
GCATCTGCTGGCGCGGCATCCGCTGGCGCGGCGTCCCGCTGCCCCGGCATCCGCGACCGCGCCTGCGCACCTGGAACGCGTTCGCCCACGTCGATGCACTCGCGCGCGCACCGAAGTGCGCGCCAGCGATCATCGCCAGGAGCGGCTGAGCGACCGGGCCGGGCGGGGCGAGGGCTGTGAGCTGTGATCTATGGGCTGTGGACTGTGGGCTCAGACCCACCAGCGGCGCAGCACGTGCGCCAGCCCCGCCTCGTCGTTGCTCAGCGTGATCTCGTCGGCCGCGGCGTGCACCGACGGGATGGCGTTGCCCATCGCCACGCCGTGGTCCGCCCAGCGCAGCATCTCCAGGTCGTTGGGCATGTCACCGAAGGCGACAGTCACCGGGACGGCGGACGGCAGGGCCGTGGAGGCCGCGGTGGCGGCGGCGATCTCGGTCAGGCCGCTGGCCTTGGTCACCCCGCGGGCCGCGAACTCGATCAGCCCGTCGGTCGTGGAGTAGGTGACGTCGGCCAGGTGGTCGACCTCGCCGCGGAGCGCGGCCACCATGTCGGCGCTGGGCACCCCGGGAACCCGCGCCAGCAGTTTGAGGACCGGCGCGGAGAGCACCTCGGCGTGCCCTACCTCCAGGTGTGCGGGATGGATCCAGGCGTGCTCGTAGTCCGGGCTGGCCACGAAGTCGGCGTCCGCCGCGTCGGTGCCCAGCCGCTCGGCCGCGATCCCGCTGTGCGGGAGCCTCCGGCGCAGCACCTCGTCGATCGCGGCGAGAGTGTCCGGTTCGAGCAGCCGGGTGGACAGGAACTCGCCGGTGTCGGTGTCCATGATCACCGCGCCGTTCGCGCAGACCGCGAGCGGTGCGACGGGCAACTGGTCGACGACCTGGTCCAGCCACCTCGGGGGGCGCCCGGTGGCCAGCACGAACGTCGCGCCGTCCGCGACGAGGTCCGCCACGACCGCCCGGTTGGCCGCCGGGATGAGGTCGTCGGTGCCGAGCAGGGTCCCGTCGACGTCCGTGGCGACGAGCAGAGGTCTGGACCGGGTCACGGAGCGTCCGGGCCCGCCGGTCCCTTCGGGGCGTCGGAGGCGTCGGCGGACGGGTCCACGGCCTTCTCCGCCCGTCGGCGCATCCGCTCGGCGTGCTCGGCCTCGTCGAGGGCGGTGGCCTCCTCGAGGGTCGGGGCCGAACCGCCGAGACGGGCCGGGACCCAGTTCGCACCGGGCGGGTACGGGCCGTAGCGCTGCGCGTACTCGTCCTGCAGCCGCTCGAGGGTGGCCTGCATCCGCGAGCGCAGCTCCTCGGTGCACTCCTCCACCGGCTCGTACGCCGGCGTCGGCTCGCCGACCTCCATCATGATCGGCACCTTCGGGCGCAGCAGCTTCTTGGGCAGGCCCTTGGTCCACACCCGCTGCGAGCCCCACAGGGTCACCGTGATGATCGGGACGTCGGCGGCGAGCGCCATCCGCACCGCACCGGACTTGAAGCCCTTGACCTCGAAGCTGCGACTGATGGTGGCCTCGGGGAACACGCCCACCAGCTCTCCGGCCTTGAGCCGGTCCACCGCCTCGTCGAACGACGCCTTACCCGCCGTGCGGTCGACCGGGATGTGCTTGAGCTCCCGCATGATCGGCCCGGAGATCTTGTGGTCGAACACCTCGACCTTGGCCATGTAGCGGATGAACCGCTTGTGCAGGCGCGCCGGGATGCCGCCGTAGACGAAGTCGAGGTACCCGGTGTGGTTCATCACCACCACGGCCCCGCCGACCTCGGGGAAGTTGCGCTCGCCGCGCATCGTGATGTCCAGTCCCTGGACTTTGAACATTGTCCGGGCGAACCCGATGATCCCCGTATAGAGCAGCTCCACGGCCCCCAGCGTAGCGGCCCACCCCGGGCGGCGTGATCCGCTGCCGGTAGGTTCGGCGGGGTGGATGACGACGAGCCCTTCGATTCGGTCGACCCCGCGGCGCGCAGTCGCCACTATTCGTGGCCGCCGCTGCCGAGCGAGTCCGAGCGCAGCCCGCACGCGGGGCTGGACGCCCTGCGGGGGATCGTCGACGGCGAGCGTCACCTCTCCCCCGGCGCGCACACCCTCGGCCTGGCACTGACCTCGGCGTCCGATCGCGTGGTCGCCATGACCGCCACACCCGGGGAGTGGGCCCTGAACAACGGGGGGACCGTGCACGGCGGGATCGTCTCGGGGTGGGTCGACTCCGCCCTGGGCTACGCCACCGCGACCGTCGTCGACGAGGGCGTGGGCTACAGCACGCTCGACCTGACCGTCCGGTACATCCGCGCGCTCAGGTTGGAGAAGACCCCCGCGACGATCCATGCCGAGGTCGAGCACGTGGGCCGGTCGACGTGCGTCGTGCAGGCCAAGGTCCTCGACACCGACGGTCGGACCTGCGCCAGCGCGAGCGGCGTGATGATGCTCTTCCGGCCCTGAGCCGATCCGGTCAGCGGGGCGGCTCGAGCACGTCCTTGCCGACGAACGGCCGCAGCGCCTCGGGCACGACCACGGAACCGTCCGCCTGCTGGTGGTTCTCCAGGATCGCCACGAGCCAGCGCGTGGTGGCCAGCGTGCCGTTGAGGGTGGCGGCCGTCTGGGGCTTTCCCCCCTCGTCCCGGTAGCGCACCCCCAGCCGGCGGGCCTGGAACGTCGTGCAGTTGGACGTGGACGTGAGCTCCCGGTAGGCACCCTGGGTCGGGACCCACGCCTCGCAGTCGTACTTGCGGGCGGCCGACGACCCCAGGTCCCCACCGGCGATGTCGATCACGCGGAACGGCAGCCCCATGGCCTGCAGCATCTCCTTCTCGAAGCCCAGGAGGCGCAGGTGCTCGGCGTGGGCCTCCTCCGGCTTGCACCAGGAGAACATCTCGACCTTGTCGAACTGGTGCACGCGGATGATGCCCCGGGTGTCCTTGCCGTGGCTGCCGGCCTCACGCCGGAAGCACGAGGACCAGCCGACGTACCGCTTGGGTCCGGCCGACAGGTCCAGGATCTCGCCCTGGTGGTAGCCGGCGAGCGCGACCTCGGAGGTGCCCACCAGGTAGAGGTCGTCGGCCTCGAGCCGGTAGATCTCGTCGGCGTGGGCGCCGAGGAACCCGGTGCCCTGCATGATCTCGGGGCGCACCAGAACCGGCGGGATCATGAGTGTGAAGCCGTTGGCGGTGGCCTTGTGCGCCGCCAACTGCAGCATGCCCAGCTGCAGGAGTGCGCCGTAGCCGGTGAGGAAGTAGAAGCGCGCGCCCGAGACCTTGGCGCCGCGTTCCATGTCCAGCAGCCCCAGACTCTCCCCGAGCTCGAGGTGGTCCCTCGGCTCGAAGTCGAAGCTCGGGATCTCGCCGATCCGCTCGATCTCCACGAAGTCGTCCTCGCCCCCGGCGGGGGTCCCCGCCTCGACGACGTTGGAGAGCAGCCGCTGGAGTCGGTCGACCTCGGCCGCTGCGGACTTCTCCGCCTCCTCGGCGTCCTTGACCGCCTGCTTGAGCGCACCCGCCGCCTCGAGCAGCGCGGGGCGGTCCTCCGGCGAGGCCTGACCGACCTTCTTGCCGTGTGCCTTCTGCTCGGCGCGCGCGCCGTCCGCGGCGGAGATCGAGGACCGGCGGGCCTCGTCGGCGGCCAGCAGCCGGTCGACCAGCGAGGGGTCCTCGCCGCGGGTGCGCTGGGAATCGCGGACGAGGTCGGGGTTCTCGCGGAGGAGCCTGAGATCGATCACGGCGACCAGCCTAGCGGCCCCGTCCCACCACCCGAACTAGACGCCGAAGAGTTCGAGGAAGGCGTCCTTCTCGAACATCCGGGCGGTGTCGACCGCAGTGGGCGTCCCCCCGTTGGGGTCCGCACCGCCCTCGAACAGCACCCGGACCACCTCGCCGTACCCCTTGAACACCGCCCCCGCGAGCGGGGTCTGCCCGCGGTCGTTCGCGCGGTCGACATCCGCGCCGCGGGCGAGCAGCGCCCGGACGGTGTCGGGATGCCCGTTGTAGGCGGCCAACATGAGCAGCGCGTCACCGCGCTCGTTCGTCAGGTCCGGGCTCACCCCAGCGTCGACGTAGGCGGCCAGGCGTTCGGTCTCGCCGTCCCGGGCGAGCTGGAAGAGCATCTGTGCGAACTCGAGGACCTCCGGGTCGACCCCCTCGCGCGGCGCGCGGGTTCCGCTGTCCGGGCCGCCGGCCTCGTCTCGGTTCTGTCCGCTCATGCCCTGAATCCTATCGGGGCGGCGAAGTTGCGGCATCATGGATGCGATGATCACCTCCTCGCGATCACCACACCCGGGCCGGTCACTGCTCCGGACCCGGGGCGCGGTCATGGCCTCACTCGTCGCGATCCTGTCCGGCGGGGCGATCACCGGTGGACTCATGGCCTCGGCCATGGGGGATCCGAACTCCGCGACGGCGGAACGGATCGCGGCCATCGTCCCGCAGGTCGACCCGAGGACGCTGTCCGGGCCCGCCTACGCGAACGCGGCCCCGGGAACGTGCCTGACCTGGCAGGTCGACGCGGCCGACCGCGTCACCGCGTTCACGACCGTCGACTGCGCGGAGCCCCACCGCTTCGAGGTCGCCGGCCGCATCGACCTCTCCGGGGTACCCGGGTTCGGCGAGAACACCCCGCTCCCGGACAACTCGAGGTTGGCCCCGATCGGCACCGATCGCTGCTTGCCGCTGATCACCCGCTACGCGGGGGGCCGCGAGGTCGACCCGGCGGGCCGGTTCACCGGGCTGGTCGTCCCCCCGTCCGAGGAGGGCTGGGCCAAGGGCGACCACACCGTGTTGTGCGGCGTCGCCGCGGCCGAACTCAACGGCCGGTCGACCACCTCGACAGGGGTGTTCGCGGAGGCCGACCAGCACCGACGGTGGGACCCCGGCACCTGCCTGGGGTTCACCGACGAGGGACTTCCCGGTGCGCCGGTGCCGTGTTCGGAGGACCACGCGATCGAGGTGGTCTCCGACGTCGACGTCTCCGGACTCTTCCCGGACGCGCCCACCCCGCCCGAGCCGCGGGTGCAGTCCGAGCTCACCGCGGACGCCTGCCTCGCCGCCGGGACCGCCTACCTGGGCGACGGGGAGGCCCTGCGCCGCACCACCCTGATCTCCACGCTCGTCAACCCGATCTCACAGATCTCGTGGGCGACCGGGAGCCGCACCGTCAACTGCGGGCTGATGCGGGCCGCCGACCCCGGGCCGTTCGCGGTGCTGCGGGGGTCCGCGCGGCAGGGCGTGCTGATCGACGGCTCCACCCCGGTGCCACCCACCACCACCGAGGTCCCGCCACCCGGGGTCGGCCAGGGGACACCCGGCACGCCGACCGACCCGGATCCCGGGACCGTGTCCGTCCCGATCCCCGGCGGTACGCCGTGAGCATCGTCGTGGCCGAATCCCGGTTCGAGTCGCTCGTCGACGACGCACTGGACTCCGTCCCGGACGCGTTGTTCGACGCGATGGACAACGTGGTGGTCCTCATCGCCGACCGCCATCCGGAGGAACCGGGCCTCCTGGGCCTGTACGAGGGCGTGGCGTTGACCGAGCGTGACACCACCTACTCGGGTTTCCTGCCCGACACGATCACGATCTACCGGGGTGCGCTGTGCGACTTCTGCTCCACCGAGGAGCAGTTGGTCCACGAGGTGGCGGTGACGGTCATCCACGAGATCGCCCACCACTTCGGGATCGAGGAGCACACCCTGCACGCCCTCGGCTGGGGCTGACCGGACTTGGGCATCACAGCTGGTCCGACGTGACCGGGCCTGGGCATCACAGCTGGTCCGACGTGACCAGCCCGTCCCGCACCGCCTTGGTCAGCCGCACGTACCCGCCTGTACCGGGATCGCGGATCCAGGTTCGCGGGCCGGCCTTCGGCAGGCCCCGGGCGGCGAATCCGGTGGCGTCCGGCCGATACCAGTTCGTCACCGGGATGTCGTCGACGACGTGGACGATATCCGGTCGGCCGGTGGGCGGGACCGAGGCGAGTGCGCCACCGACGTCGGCCGCGGTGATCGCCGTGGAGCCCCACCGGCTCACCGCGGCGACGGCGACCGGACCCGTGGCAGCGGACACGCCGTACAGCACGGCGAGGTCGACCTCGGGCAGATCCCCGAGCGCGTCGGCGACCTGGATCGGGAACACCGGGCCGTGCGCCGTGCGGACCACCGTGCTCGCCTGGCCGAGCTGCCAGTAGTCACCGTCCCGGTCACGCTCGAAGATGTCGTCGGTGGACACCCACGTGTCGCCCCGACGGAACACCCCGCGCAGCCGGCGAACGGAGGCGTCCACCCGGAGACGGGGCCGGGTGAGGAGCACCCCGGGCGCGCCGACCCCGCTCGGCACGGCGTAGCCACCGGGACCGGTCCTGATCGCGCCCGAGTCGGGGTCGACCTCGACGAGCCGCACCTCGGCGGTGCCGGGCAGCGGACGGCCGCGCGCGCCTTGCTTGGTCGTCGAGAGATTGGCGAGGACGACATCGACCTCGGTGCCGGAGTAGAACTCGAGGACCCGGGTCCCCGGGTAGCGGTCCAGCAGCCGCCGCCACACCCCGCGGGGCATGCCCGATCCCATGAAGAGCGGGATCGCCGGGAGGGTCTCGCCCGGATGCACCGGCCGACGGACCAGCTCGCGCATCATCGCCCACGTGTAGGACACGGCCGTGACCCCGTAGCGGCGGATCTCCTCGTCGAAGGTCGCCGGGTCGAATCCGCGCGACAGCGCGATCCGGGACCCGGCGGCCACGGCCCCGCCGACGGCGGTGAGCAGACCGGACGGGTGATGGAGTGGACTGAGGCAGTACACCGTCGACGCGGCGGTCAGGCGCGCGGCGCTGGCGGTGCCGAACGCGGAGAGCGCCCACCGGTGGTTGGTCACGAGCTTGGTCTGCCAAGCTCCCGTCGAGCGGGTGAAGACGACGAAGGCGAGGTCGCCGGCGCGGCCGGGGTCCGGCACGTACCAGCGGGGCAGCTCGACCGCATCGGGGTCGATGCGTTCGAGGTCGACCAGCCCTGCGCCGAGGTCTCCGGGCAGGTCGCGGTCCGCGCCGCCGCCGAGGACGAGCGCCCGCGCCCCGGCGTCGGTGACCCTGGCGGCGTGCTCCGGGTCGACGACCACCTCGGACACGGAACTGAGCGTCAACAGTTCGGCCAGATCCTGCGACGGGGGCAACAGCACGGCCACGGCGCCGAGACGCGACAGCGCGGCGATCGCGACCAGCGCCGAGGGCCGGGTCTCCATGAGCACACCGATGTGGTCGCCCTGGCGCACCCCGACCTCGATCATCCCCCTCACCACGTTCGTGATCCGGGCGTCGACGGCCGAGTACGTGTGCACGCGATCGGAGAACAGGAAGCACGCGTCATCAGGCTGCGTCCGCGCACGCTCGGCCATGATCTTGGCGAACGAGATGCGTGTCCCCGTCTGGATCTGCCCCAGTCGCAACAGGCGCGGCGCGGCGTGCAGCGCCTCGTATCCCAGGGCCCGCGTCGTCCGCAGAGTGCCCACGGCGAGGTGGCCGGCACCGCGCACCACACCGACCCCCACCCCGGCGATCTGCGTCGCCCCTTCCGTCGCGAGCATCACCGCCGTGCTGGGAGACGGGTCACCACCGGAGTCGGGCCCGACCTCGACGATGCCCTTCGGACGATCTCCGGTGCCTTCTCTCCAGTCGATCCAGTCGGCGACGGCAGGCCATGTCAGCGAGGAGGCGGTCGAGCCGACGACGAGTCCGAAATGCCCGGCGCGGACCGGGAACTCGAAGACGTCCGCGCCGGGGGCGACGGCCGCGATCTTCCGGACGCCCGCCGGGACGCCGATCTCGTCGACTTCCCCGAGCACCGCGAGGACGGGACAGGTGATGTCGGCCAGGGACACGACGTGATCGCCGACGACGAAGCCGCCGACCATCATCCGATTCTGGATGATCACCTGGTGGAGCACGTCGACGATCGCCGGTCCGGACCACGCGACGAATCCCTCGCCGCCGAGAAAGCGGCGCTGCCGCTCGTGTCCGATCAGCGCCTCGCGGTCGTGGAGTTGACGCAGGAAACCCACCTGCGCACGCGCGGTCTTGATCGGGTCGAGCAGACGGAACCCGGCCGAGGCCATCCACCCGGGGAGCGAGCGGTCGCTGAAGACGTGGTCGGCGACGAAGCGGGCGACGTTCACGATCAGGTCCTCGGGTACGCCGAGCGGGGCGTTACCGCGGACGTCGACGGGCGCGCCGAACGTCACGACGCTCTCGAGGTCGCGCGAGCGCCGGTATGCCGCGGCCTGATAGCAGAACATGCCACCCTGGCTGTACCCGGCGAGATGCACCGAGCGACCCGTGGCCACGGTGACGAGGTCGACGGCGTCGCTCACGGCGACCACGTGGTCGGTGAGGGTGCGTTCGAGTCCGCCGTCCTCGAGGTCCGGGGAGCCGAAGTCGATCACCCAGGGATCCATGCCGGCCGCGTGCAGCGCGGCCACCGCGCTCGTCGACGGGGAGACGTCCCAGACGTCGGCGGAGATCATCATGGGGGGCACGAGCACGATCGGCGGGCGCGGTCTCTCTTCCGCATCACCGCCGACACGTCCGTGCTCCGCGACCCCCGCCACCGGCGCGTAGTAGCGGCGCAGCCGGAACATCGGCCGACGGGTGGCGATCTCGAACGGCGAGAACTCCTCGTCGGTCTGGAGACCGCCGAAACGCAGGACCTCGATCGCGTTGACGACGTACGACGTCGCGGTCTTGAGGGCGACGGCGAGGATGTCGGGGCTGAGGGTCATGGTGGGTCTGACACTAGGGCGCGACTTCTGGTCGGAGTGGTCAGTTCACGAACAGAGGGGAGGACGGGGCGCGAAAGGTGGTCGGCCCGGCGCACCGCCGGTCAGAACGGCGGGCGTCCGAGGTGGTCGCCCCACCGCTCACAGGACCACCCACCGCGGTCCGGCGCCAACTCGATGACCCCGCAGTTGGGGATCCGGTTGACCAGCGCCCACTGTGAGGG
>NZ_JAALDZ010000277.1:0-1678 GCF_014145125.1 Dietzia sp. CQ4
CTGGGCGATCTGCACGGCCTTGCGCTGATCGGACCAGAGTTCCTCGTTCTCCCCGAGCAGGCCGAACGCCACGATGGCCACGTCGACGTCGCCCCCGGCGAAGATCTGCTCGAAGGCGGCCGGGTGGGAGTCGGTGGCGGCGGCGTCGAAGTCCACCACGTCGACGGCGGTGGCCCCGGCGGCCGTCATCTCGGCGCGCGCGTCCTCGATGCCCGGGTCTCCGGGGAGGCAGGCCAGCACCACGCGCATCGGCCCCTGCTGGAGGTACTCCCCGCAGATCGCCAGGCCGATCTCGGAGGTGCCTCCGAGCAGGAGCAGGGTCTGGGGGACGCCGACGGCATTGATCATGCGCAGGAGTCTACCGAGGCCTTCCCGCCGGAACGGGGAAGGTGGCCGGGACTACCCGGCGGGGCGCGTACCCCGTGGGGGTGGGCGGACCCCGGGAGGTGCCGGGGGCGGCCTCCGCGGTGCCCGTCTCCACGCGGTGGACGGCGGGGAGACGGCGACGAGGACGACGGCGGCGGCGACGGTGCGGAGGATCATGGCGGACTCCCGATCGGCCTCCGGGCGACCCTCGTCGTCCGGGGTCACCCTATTGTGGGCCCGCCGACGACCGCCTGTACAGCCCCCGGGTCAGAGCAGTTCGAGACGACGGCCCATGTCGGAGACGAAGACCCCGTGGGGGTCGATCCCACGGCGCGTGGCGATCCACGAGTCGATCTGCGGGTACATGGCGTGGAAACGCTCGGCAGGGACCCGCGAGTCCTTGGCGGTGTAGAGCCGGCCGCCCATCGACATGACCTTGGCGTCGAGCTCGTTGACGAACGCGTTCAGGCGGTCGTTGATGGGGAAGTCCACGCACACGTTCCACCCCTCCATGGGGAACGAGAGCGGGGCCTGGTTGCCGGGTCCGAAGAGCTTGAACACGTTGAGGAACGAGTAGTGGCCCGACCGCTGGATGTCGCCGATGATCTCCTTGAACCCGTCGACCGCCCCGGGCGGGACGATGAACTGGTACTGCAGGAAGCCGTCGGACCCGTACGCGCGGTTCCACTCCCCGAACAGATCGAGCATGTGATAGAAGGCCGGGAGGGTCTTGATCTTGTTCCGCGAGGTGCCGCCGAGGCGGTAGTAGACCTCGCCGATGGGGCCGAACGTGTACTTGTTGGCCAGGCCGTTGGGGAACACGTCCGGGAACGTGACCAGCGGCTTGGCGTTCATGGCCAGCGGGTCCCTGGCGAGCTTGGGTGCGTACTCCTCGAGCTGGGCCAGCGTGGCGAGCGAACCGCGGGACACCGCCGCGCGACCGAGCTTCGGGGGTGCGCTGATCGCGTCGAACCACGCCGAGGAGTAGGTGTACCTCGACTCGGAGCCGTCGGTGTGCAGCGCGATGGTCTCGTCGAGCGAGGCCGTCTGATCGGAGTCGGCCAGGAAGAAGGCGGTCTCGGTGCGGGTCATGGCGATCCACACCTTGAGGACCACGCCGGTGAGGCCGTTGCCGCCCACCGTGGCCCAGAAGAGCGTGCCCCCGGGGTCGTCGGACGTCCCGCCGGGCTCGAGGGTGAGGACCCGGCCGTCCGCGACGAGCAGCTCCATCCGGGTGACGTGGTTGCCGAACGACCCCGCCGAGTGGTGGTTCTTGCCGTGGATGTCGTGTCCGATCGCCCCGCCCACGGTG
>NZ_JAALDZ010000278.1:0-1180 GCF_014145125.1 Dietzia sp. CQ4
GGCCCCCAGGCCGGCGCCATCTCGACGATATGGCGGCCGCGCTCGGTGAAGACCTCCAGCGCGGCGTGGAACAGCGGCCGTCCGGGGCGGTGTTCGCGACGCGCGTGATACGACTCCCACCAGCGGCTCGTATGGATCGCGACGTGCCCACCGGCGCCGACCGGCAGCCACCACAACTCCACCCCCGTGTCGCTCACACGGCCTCCCGCACGGCCCGCGCCGCACTCAGGGACACCGGGAGATGGCCCAGGGCGAGTACGACGGCAGCCGCCGCGATCCACGGACTGCTCAGCCAGCCCGCGGCGGTGAGGAACACCATCACCGGCAGGATCGCCATCGGGGCGGGCACGCGGCGCCACCAGTACAGGGACTCGGCGTGGCGACCCGTCGCCAGATACCGGGCCCACAGGGCGTAGTAGGCGGCCAGCGCGGAGATCGCGGGAACACCCCACCACCAGACGACCGTGCCCGAGGCGCCCACCGCCGGAACCACCAGGCACAGGGCCTGTCCGGCGCGCTCGGTCCAGCGCACCGGGCCGGGCACCGACGACCGCGGAAGCGGCTCCCGAGGGGGGAAACGCGCCAACAGGAGAGACGGGGCGAGCACCGCGAGGCTGAGGATCAGGCCTTCCGGGTGGAACTCCACGAGGAGATGCTAGCGCCGCACCCCGACACACATCGGCGGTCGTGAAGTCGTCCGATCCGCCGACGTGGTGGTCAGGTCAGGTGGTCGTACTCGCCGTCGACCCACCTGGCGTACCGCTCGGCCGAGCGTCGGACGGCGGCGCCGGCGTCGCGGGGGACGCAGCCGCCGAAGTTCGCGTAGATCCGGTCGACGTCGTAGCGCGAGACGTGGTCGGCGATGCGCCGGACCACCGCGCCGGACAGGGGCATCCAGTTGGGGAACGAACGCATGAACGTGACCCAGCGCGGATCGGCGACGGTGCCGATGGTGTCGCCCGTGAACAGCACCCCCCGGCCGTCGCGCGCGGTCCAGTGGACCACCGCGCTGCCGGGGAAGTGGCCGCCGGGCTGTGAGGCCCGGACCCCCGGCAGGATCTCGATCTCCTCACCCGGGTGGCCGCCGCCCCACACCACGGTGTTGCGGGGCCGCAGACCGAGCCAGTGCTCGTCCGGTGCGGAGACGTAGACCGGGGCGTCGTCGAAGGCGGCCGACCAC
>NZ_JAALDZ010000279.1:0-4894 GCF_014145125.1 Dietzia sp. CQ4
GGGTGCCGGTGCACCGGCCCCCGGGATGACGATCTCGGGCAGGCCCGGGACGTTGAGCGTGAGCGGACCCGGCGCCCCGGGAGCCGGAGCGGGCTGCGCGGGGGCGGGGGCGACGCTGGGCTGGGGGACCGCCTGCTGGGTGGCACCCGTCCCGCCGGTGTTCCCGGTCCCCGTGCCGGAGGACTCCCACTGGGACGCGCCGGCCTGGCCACCGATGTACCCGGGGGACGGGAAGCTCTCCCAGTCGGTGCCGGACAGCGCGCCGTCCATCGCCGACTTCCAGATGTCCGCGGGGAGCCCGGACCCGTACATCGTCCCGCCCCACGCGTTGAGCAACGGCTGGTTGTCGTCGGTCCCCACCCACACCGCCGTGGCGATGGACGGGGTGTAGCCCACGAACCAGGCGTCCTTGTTGTACCCGGTGTCGCCGAGCTGGGTGGTGCCGGACTTGGCGGCCGAGGGACGGCCGCCCGCGAGCGAGTTGCCGTTGGAGTAGGCGGCGATCGGCTCCATCGCGGAGGTGAGGTTGTTGGCCACGTCGGCGTCCACCACCCGCTCACCCTCGGGGGCCGAGTTGTCCAGCAGGACCTCGCCGTCGGCCGTCTCGACCTTCTCGATGAAGTGGGTCGGCCGGTGGACGCCCTCGGCCGCGAAGGTGGCCAGGCCCGTGGCCATGTCGCGCACCCGGATCGGGTACTGACCCAGGATCAGACCGTCGTAGGGATCCTCGCCCTGCTCGGTGAGGGTCTCCCACGGCAGGCCGGGGATCTCCTTGGCGACACCCGCGCGATGGGCCATGTCCCGGACGTCGTTGGCCCCGTTCTCCAGCATCCGCTGCAGCCGGATGAACGAGGTGTTGAGGGACATCTTGAGCGCCATCGCGACCGAGCACGACCCGCAGGACTGGCCGTTGACGTTGGTGACGGTGACGTTTCCGGTGGTCACGGGCGCCGAGGAGATCTGGGTGCCCAGCCCGATCCCCTGCTCGAGGGCGGCGGCCACACCGAAGATCTTGAAGGTGGAGCCGGTCTGCAGCGGGGCGTTGGCGTAGTCCCAGCCCTCGGCGTCCTCGCCGCCGTAGTAGCCGATCACGCCGCCCGTGCGCGGGTTGATGGAGACGACCGCGGTCCGGTTCTCCGGCCTCTCCCCCTGCATGTTGCTGCGAGCGGCCTCGACCACCGCCTCCTGGGTGGACGGGTCGATCGTCGTGGTGATCTTGAGCCCGCGGGTGTTGAGCATCTGCTCGTCCAGGCCGGCCATCGCCAGCTCCGCCAGCACCTGACGACGGATCGCCCCGTTGGTGGGGTCCCCGACGTTCTGGTCCACCGCCTGGGGGTCCTCCACGACCTGGGGGAACACCGCCATGCCGCGCTGCTGGGCGTCGATGGCCCCCATGTCCCGCATGCCGTCCATCACGTAGTTCCAGCGGCCCTCGGAGGCGGCGGCGTTGTTGAGCGGGTCCAGCGCGGACGGGGACTGGATGACGCCCGCGAGCAGCGCGCCCTCCTCCACGGTGAGGGCCTCCACCGGCTTGTTGAAGTACGCGGTGGAGGCGGCGGCGATGCCGTAGGCGCCGCGGCCGAAGTAGATGGTGTTGAGGTAGGCCCCGAGGATCTGGTCCTTGGACCACTCGTTGGTCATCTTGGCCGCGATGATGATCTCCTTGGCCTTGCGCTCATAGGTGGGAGCGTCGCCGACCATGGTGTTCTTGACGTACTGCTGCGTGATCGTGGACCCGCCGCCGGCGCTCGACTCGCCGGTGACCTGCCCGATCACCGCGCGGCCGATGCCCGTGGGGTCGTAGCCCTCGTTGGTGTAGAAGCTGCGGTCCTCCGCGGCGATGACGGCGTTGCGCACGTGCACGGGGATGGCGTCGACCTCCACCAGGGTGCGGTTGCCCTCCGGTGGGACGATGCGCCCGATCATGGTCGTGCCGTCGTTGGTGTAGATCTCGGAGATCTGGTTGGTGGCCACGCTGCCCGGGCGGGGGATCTCGGTGCGGTTGTAGGTCACCCCGACGATCACCAGCGGGATCACCAACAGGACGACGACGACGAGGATCAGCGTCGTCCAGGCAGGGTGACGCCGGAACCAGCCGCGCCGGGGCGAGGAGTCGTCCCGATCCCCGTCAGATCTCCCACGCGTCCTGTCACTTTGCGACATCTTCTACCCTCCTGCGAGCAGCTCCGACCGGTACGGGCGACCCCCGCTGACGGTGCATTGAGGTCCATTGTGTACGAAATCGCGCTCCACTCGGAACTCGGCGCACCCGGCGAGGGCGCTCAGCGGTGCCTGCGGAGCTCCCGCGCCGCCCGGCGCACGCGCCTGCCCTCGCCGGAGGCGAGGCCCACCTCATAGGACTCCACCAGGTGGTTCCACGAGCAGCTGCGACACACCTCCACCACGTGGACGGTGAACGCGTCATGGGTCAGTGCCAGCTGCTCGATCTCGTCCGCGCTCCGCGCCGATCCGGACGCCGCACCCAGGTCGTCGCCGAACACCCAGGACACCTCGGTGAGGTTCTCCTTGCGGCACACGGGGCACACGGTCCCGGTCTCCACGCCATGGAAACTCGCCGCACGCAGCAGATAGACGTCCGCGTCGCACACCTCGCGAAGAGCCGAGACGCCCTCACGGAGATCCGCCAACACCCCTCGACGCCGCAGGGCGAAATCCACCACCCGCCGACGCCGGAGGGCGTCGCGGCCGGTGGGGTCCTCCGGTCCCGGCGGGGGGCCGGGTCGCCGGGGGCGGAAGTCGGCGTGGTCCACGGGATCAGCCTACGACTCGCGCCGGACCCCCGCGCGAGTCCGGGGCACGAGCACGGGGGGTCCGGGGCGCGAGGCCGGGGGGTCCGGGGCCCGCGTCTGTCTCGATCCGTCCGTCCGATGTCACGGACGGGTATATCGGCGCGATACATCCGAAGGTGTACTCTCGGTGACCGTCGCGGAAACCCGCAGGCATGAGACGTCGAGGGGAGGGGTGTGGTGCTCGAACTGGCGATCCTGGGGCTGCTCGACGAGCGGCCCATGCACGGCTACGAGCTGCGCAAGCGCCTGTCCGAGATGCTGGGCACCGTCCGGACCGTGTCCTTCGGTTCGCTCTACCCCACCCTGCGTCGACTCCGGCAGCAGGGAGACATCGTCGAGGACGCCACGGCGGCCACCGCCACGCGTCCGCCGGCCACCGCACGACGCGGTCGGAAGACCTACCGCATCACCGCCGGGGGCAAGGAGACGTTGGCCGCCCTGCTCGACGAGCCCGGGGCCGCGTCGTTCAACGACGACGGTTTCGGCGTCCACCTGGCCTTCTTCGACCGCACCCCCGGGCCCGCCCGGGTGCGGCTCCTGGAGGGCCGGCGGCGGGTCCTCGAGGAGCGGCGCGAGGGCCAACGGGACGCGGCCACACGGACCGGCCCGACCGAACTGCGCTACGCCCGGCAGCTCACCCTGCTCGGCCTCGAGACCAGCGAGCGCGAGCTGCGCTGGATCAACGAGCTCATCCAGACAGAGAACCCATCACAAGGAGAATCCCCATGACCGACAAGAAGGTGCGCGTCGCGATCGTCGGCGTCGGCAACTGCGCGTCCTCGCTCGTGCAGGGCGTCGAGTTCTACAAGGACGCGGCGATCGACCAGACCGTCCCCGGCCTCATGCACGTCAAGTTCGGCGACTACCACGTCCGGGACGTCGAGTTCGTCGCCGCGTTCGACGTCGACGGCAAGAAGGTCGGCATGGACCTCGCCGAGGCGATCAACGCCTCGGAGAACAACACCCTCAAGCTCTGCGACGTGCCGCCGACCGGCGTCAGCGTCCAGCGCGGACCCACCCTCGACGGGCTGGGCAAGTATTACCGCCAGACCATCGAGGAGTCCGACGCCGAGCCCGTGGACATGGTCCGGGCCCTGCGCGACGCCGAGGTCGACGTGCTGGTCAGCTACCTGCCGGTGGGGTCCGAGGAGGCGGACAAGTTCTACGCCCAGTGCTGCATCGACGCCGACGTCGCCTTTGTCAACGCCCTGCCCGTCTTCATCGCCTCCGACCCCGTGTGGGCCGAGAAGTTCCGCTCCGCCGGCGTCCCGATCGTCGGCGACGACATCAAGTCGCAGGTCGGCGCCACCATCACGCACCGCGTGATGGCCAAGCTGTTCGAGGACCGCGGTGTCGCCCTGGACCGCACCTACCAGCTCAACGTGGGCGGCAACATGGACTTCAAGAACATGCTCGAGCGCGAGCGCCTGGAGTCCAAGAAGGTCTCCAAGACCCAGGCCGTGACCTCCAACCTCGAGGGCTCCCTCAAGAACAAGATCCACGACCGCAACGTGCACATCGGCCCCTCCGACTACGTGGAGTGGCTCGACGACCGCAAGTGGGCGTACGTTCGCCTCGAGGGACGCGCGTTCGGCGATGCTCCGATCAACCTCGAGTACAAGCTCGAGGTGTGGGACTCGCCCAACTCGGCCGGCATCATCATCGACGCCGTCCGGGCGGCCAAGATCGCCAAGGACCGCGGCATCGGCGGACCGATCCTGCCGGCGTCGGCGTACCTCATGAAGTCCCCGCCGGAGCAGATGGCCGACGACAAGGCCCGCGCCGAGCTCGAGGCCTTCATCATCGGAGCCTGACCCCCGCTGGAAGAACAGGAACGCATGACCCACACCGCGACGAACCGCCAGCTCTCCCCCACCGGGCGTCGCCGTGTCCCGGCCGTCATCGCACTCGCGATGGCGGCCGGGGTCGCGCTCGCCGCGTGCTCGGGGGCGGAGGAGACCGCAGCCCCCGCCTCGCCGACCACGCAGGGGACCACCTCGTCGTCGTCATCGACTCCCCCGACCCCCTCGCCCGTGGCCGAGACCGCCGATCCCGTCTCCGCACCCGCGGCGCCCGCGGCCCCC
>NZ_JAALDZ010000027.1:0-6694 GCF_014145125.1 Dietzia sp. CQ4
TTTTCGCCCAGCGATCCGCAGATCCCCGTGAATCACCGGGGTTAGCGCGCGTGCACGCCGGGGCCGATGATCCGGTCCGGGCGTCCGCCGCCGAGGCGGTGGCCTGGCTGACCGAGCGGGCGGACTTTCCCGGCACGTCGGCGTTGGTGGACCTGGCGGCAGTGTCCGCCGTGGCGCTCGTGGCCGGAGTCCCGCCGTCCCGTGATCACACCCCGGCGACCTGGCATACCTGGCTGGACCTGCCCGCCGACCGCATCGCGGCGACTTTCGCATGGGCGGAGGTCCTTGCGACCCGGCCTGCTGGGGTGCCCGCGTTGCTCGATGCCGTCCGCGCGGACGACGTCGAGTCGTGGGAGCGCCGCCGGGAGTCGGTGGCGGGCGGCTGGTGCCACACCATGCCCGAGGGTCTGGCCCATGCCGCTGTGGGTTTGCGCTCGCGGTGCGACACCGCCGACCTGTGGGAGGCGGCGCTGCTCTCTGATCCGAAGTGGCGGCGGCGGGCCGTGCACACCGGTCACGTGGTGGTCGGCACTGCTGAGCGTCGTACGGGCGTGGCCGGGTTCCTGGTCACCGCTGACCGTCTCGACGCGAGGATGAGCGCCGGAACCGAGGTCACCGGTTGGACTGGCGACCCCGACGCCGAGACGTTCGGCCGCTTCTTTACCGCCGTGCGGTCGGCTGCCGTCGTGGACGGTCGCCTGGTCCTGGCGTGCGATAAGACCGCCCGTATGCCCGCGCACGGTGACCCGGTGACCGTGACTACCGCCCCGCCGTCGCCGCAGATGCAAACCAGTGTCCGCATCAATATGTGGTCCAAGTACAAGGCGCGGGGGTCGTGGATCGCCCGCGCTGACACCCCCACGTTGAGCCGCCGCGATGTGCCCCTAGATGTAGGAGGTCAAGACGTTGGTGACGCCTTGGCGTAGCCGCGATGCTGGAGGTTCACCGTCGGCGGTGCTGTGCGGCCGGTGGTAGTTGTAGTGGACGTTCCACACGCCGAGCGCTTCACGGCGTTGATCCTCTGACGTCCATGTGCGGGCGTAGAGAAATTCTTCAGACAGGATCCGGTTGTAGCGCTCTACCTTTCCGTTGTGTCGAGGCGTGTACGGCGTGATCCGCTGGTGGCGCGCGCCGAGTAGCGCTCGAGCGAACGCGTCGGCGCGGTAGCAAGCTCCGTTGTCGGTGACAATCCGTTCGACGTGGGTGATGCCGTGGGCGGCGAACCACGCTCGGGCGCGGTGCATGAACGCGATCGCGGTGACAGCCTTTTCATCTGTCAGGGCTTCGGTGTAAGCGAGCCGTGAATAGCCGTCGATCGCGGAGTGTAGGTAGACGTAGCCGCCCCGCTTGGTCTTCCTCTTGGAGCGCTCGGCTGCCTTGGCCTGGTCGGTTCCTCGGCCGTGGACTCGCCAGCCGCCGCCGTTAGGGATTCGGCCGACCTTCTTCACGTCGATGTGGACCATGTGGCCGGGCCGGCGGGCGATGATCTTGCGTGGTTCGCGGTTTGTATCTCCGTTCGGGTCGATGAACTTCCGGCGGTTCAGCCCGAGGGCATGAAGGTGACGAGAGACCGTACGACGGCTGATCTTGATGTCCTCGTCTTGGAGTTCGAAGGCGATCCGGGAGGCGGACCACTTCTGTGTGCGACGTAGGTCCTCGATCCGTGCCACGGTGTCCGCAGAAGTCGCTGTCGGCTGGCGGCGAGGGGTCGAGGAGCGATCCAGGAGGCCAAGCTCCCCATCCTGGCGGTAGCGGTTGACCCACTTCGATGCACACGCCCGAGAGATGCCCATCTCAGCTGCCACGTGCGCGATCGGACGGGTGCGGCAGCGTTCTACGAGCCGTCGACGACCTTCGAGGGACAGCGGCGCATTGCGATGAACCATCCGTGTCAGCGAGCGCCCGGACGCATCGCAGCCGCAGTGTCCGCCGCTACAGCCAGCGCATCGGTCAGCGGCCGGTCGAGTAGCTGTGCAAGGTCAGGGCTGGAGTTGCTGAGCTGCCCATGTCGGACGCTGGTGGCGATCGAGGCGAGCATCGGCGGCTGGAACGGCAGCAGGGCGTCGTCGGCAAGGAGACGGGCGCGGTACTCGCCAAGGCCGATCGATCGGTGAGCGATCCCGAGATGCTCGGCGACGCCCCCAGTGGAAATCGGTTCGCCGACCAGCTCGTAGGTCTTGCCAGCGTGATCGGTCGGTTGACTGGCGACGATGGCTGCTGCGGCAGCCAGGTCGACACGAGCAACAGCTGAGAGAACACCATCGCCGAACGCCGACTCCAGACCGTTGGGCGTCCACGTCAACAGCGCGCCGAAGAGTTCGGCGTAGAGACCATTACGCAGGATCGTCCAGGCAAGGCCACTGTCCTTGACCAGGTCCTCAGTGACGCGGTGGGCAAGGGCGAACCCGAGGTGATCCCCGGTTCCGGTCAAGCTGGTGTAGATCACATGCAGCACGCCGTCACGGACAGCGGCATCAAGAACGGCCCGATGCCGGGCGATGACCTGGTCATCCTCGGCGTACCCGGCTGAGACCAGGACCAGCGTCGAGACACCAGTGAGGTCCAGGCTGGCGGGGTCGTCGAAGTCCAGGTGACGCTGCCCATCGGCCGGAGTCCTGCTGCCGCCCAAGGCGGGCACGCTTCGGTCGGCCAACTCCTGAAGCGTGAGGGATGCGAGCTGTCCGTTCGCGCCGGTAACCATAATCATTGCGGTCGTTCTCCTAGGTGGTTCTCATCAGTAACTACGATGAGTCTCGACCGATCAAGGACCGCCCACAAGGAGGCAGTTTGATGTCAGTGACGCACACCGAGGTAACCGCTGGACCCGCAGAGCTCGACCCGTGCGGCCAACCCGACCACCCCGACTGCGGGATCCGCGATGTCCTCGATCGCGTGGGCGACAAGTGGTCGGTCCTCGTGATCGTCGAGCTTGCCAATGGAGCACGCCGCTTCCGGCAGCTTCAGCGCGCCATCGATGGAATCTCCCAGCGGATGCTGACGCTCACGGTGCGCCGGCTGGAGCGCGATGGGCTGGTACTCCGGACCGTGTATCCGACCGTGCCTGCCCAAGTCGATTACCGACTTTCCGAAACCGGCGCGAGTCTGACCCATCTTGTCAAGGCGCTAGCGGACTGGTCACTTGAGCACCGAGACGACATCGCCCATGCGCGCCAGGCTTACGACGCGCAACATCCGGACAACGAGATCAGATGACCGTCCGCGTCATCAACCTCATGACCCGCAACACCTAGAGGTCATGATCGCCGCCGCCGACGAGTGAGAGAGGCTCGCAATGCGTATCCGAACCCCCGACACCACCGCCGCGCCTACCGCCGCTACGCCTGCCGCCGCGCCGGTCACGGTCGCGCCGCCTCGCTTTCCCGGTGCCGATCTGCTCGACCACGCCGTGACCGCCGACGTACTGTTCCGAGTCTGGTCCGGCGACCCGGCGGTGATCGTGCCGTCGCCGCCTGGTGCCGGTAAGACCCGGCTCGTGGTGCTGCTCGCCGCCGCGCTGGCGCATCGGGCAGGACTGCGGGTGGCTATCGCCGCGCAGACGCGCGCTCAGGCCCGCCAGATCGCGCAGCGGCTCGCGGTGGTCTCCGATGAGCGGTCCCGGCTGATCGTGTCAGCCAAGGACCGTGATCTGTCCGGCGCGGACACCGGGTTGGAGATCGTGCGAGGACGCCAGATCGCGTGGCCCCGGTCCGGTGGCGGGATCATGGTGGCGACCGGTGCCCGTTGGCTGTTCGCCAAACCGCAGGAATTGCAGGCTGACGTGTTGATCGTGGATGAGGCGTGGCAGTGCACATACGGTGATCTGGGGGCGCTGGCCTGTATGGCGGCGCAGGTCGTGCTCGTGGGTGATCCGGGACAGATCGCGCCAGTGGTGACCGGCGAGACCAGGCGGTGGCAGGCCTGCGCGACGGGGCCGCAGGTGCCCGCCCCTGACGGGCTGTTGGCCGAGCACGGTGACGCGCTCGCGGTGGTGAGGATGCGCCAGACCTGGAGGTTGGGTCCAGAGACGACGGCGCTGATCTCGGGGGCGTTCTATGCGCCCGCAGGGCTACCGTTTACGTCCCGTCGCCCGCCCGAGCACTTACTCACCGCTGACGGCGAGAAGCTGGGCGAGATCGCTCACCGTGACGTGCTGACGACCTCCGGCCCCGGCGACCCCGCGTTGGCCGTCGCCGCCGCCGAGCGGGTGCGGGAGCTGTTGGACTGTCACGTCGTCACCGACGACGCGGTGGGTCCGATGCGCGATGAGGACGTGGCGGTGGTCGTGCCGCACGTGGCGCAGGCGTCACAGGTGCGGGCGCTGCTGGCCGGAGAGGCCCCCGGCGTGCTCGTGGGTACCGCGAACTCCCTACAGGGGCTAGAGCGTCGGGCCGTGGTCGCCTACCACCCGCTGGCGGGTCGGCGGTCGGTAACGGCGTTCGCGGTGGAGACGGGCCGGGCGTGCGTGATGCTCACACGGCACCGCGCCCACCTGACCGTGATCTGCGATCCGGCGTGCCCCGACTTGTCGGCGGCGGACGATCCCGACGTGCGCAACCTGGCGGCGGTCACGGCGCTGCTGGAGGAATCGCCGGAGGTCTGAGCGGGGCGGGGCCCGGCAGCGTCGTGCCGGGCCGACGCCCACACGCGGCCCCCGGCACCGAAAGCGCCGGCGTCAGATGCGCTGCAGGAGCGGTTCTGTCGGGGTTCTCTGACACAGTGGAGCGCGGTATAAATGTGCTCGGCGAAGGGGGAGAAGTGGGGTTATCAGAGCGCATCAGGACGGATCCGGCGTCAGTTACCCACGAGGGGGACTGGGGCTTTTTGGCATGGTCGGGTGCTGTGGTGTTGGTCCTCTTGGCTATCACGCTGGTGATCCTTGGGTGCTGCGCGGCGATCTGGACGTCTCAGTGGGCACGGTCCTTCGACAGCGTTGACTGGGGGTACGGCTGGTGGGGCACCTGGGGGCCGCCGATCCTGCTGATAGTTCTCGCTGTCACCACGGCCGCGTCCTGTGTTGGGGGGCCGGTGCTGCTGGCCTCGAAAGTCCACGGCATCGCTCGGCACACTGCGAGCACCGGATTGAGTTTTACTCTGATTATCGGGGTGTACATCGTGGCGTATGTGGCCCTCTGGAAAGTGGGCGAATGGGTGGCCACTGGATTCGGAGTAGACCGTTTCGATTACGGCGAGGAGCGCCTCTGGCGGCGAATTCTTCGCGGCGCCGCGGTGGTCTTTGTTGTGCTGGCGTTTGGCAACGTCGTGATGGAATCGCTCAACCTTATCTCCGCTGCCAGCGGGATTGCGATAAGTACGTTACTGGCATTCCTGGCCATGGCCGCGATGTTTCTTGTGGCGTCCGCGCTATCCAGGTGACTACTGGCAAGAGGGAGATGTCGTAGGGCGGGCTTATGGTTTGGGGTGTCCACATCGAGCGGAACTAACCACTCCGTTCTCCCAACGAGGAGGAGATCTCCCCATGCCCAGCTTTTCCACTGTCAACGCCGTCCTGATCGACATCGACGGCACCGTGACCGATGAGCCGGTTGAGGTTCAAGACGGCTCGACCCTGGCCGGCATGTACCGGGTAGTGCGGTGCTCCTACGTCGAGCGCATCGCCGTGATGGATGTACCCAACGCCGATTCACTGAGCGTCGACGCCTGGGTCGACGAAGAGGGCATCTACAACTCGGTGCCGAACGTCGTAGCCCAGGTCGTGCTTAAGGCGATGTCCGGGATCGGCCGCGGACCCGTATTCGGCCGCGTGCTGCTCCTCGGGGGCGACGAGACCTCGGGGGAGACAGTCTCCCTTCCCGGGGGTGTGATCGAGCTTGTGCGCGAGCTGGCGAGGCTGGCGCGGAGCAACCCGCGCGTCCGCCAGGCATGTGAGGCCGCAGTCGCCAGAGGAGTGGAGCTCGGCCGCCTCTGAGATTGTCCGTAGCGGGCCCGGCGATGATCGGGCTCGCTACGGCATCCGGACGGCCCGGATCGTCTGGGGACGGGCCCCGGGCGGGACGTGCTCACCCCACCGACTACCCGCCGCAGCGTCTGCGCCGGTGCCTGCTCCCCGAAGCAGACGATGGTGTCGGAGTCATGGCCTAGCGTCGTGGGTGTCCATTTAGGGCGGGAGTGACCAGCCCGCCCCGAGAACGAGCCCGGGGGGATCTCCTCGGAGAGGGAGGTGAGTGGTGTCCTGGAATCAGGGCATTGCCGAGGTCGTGGAGCGAGTGGCGACTGCCCGGCAGCGAAGCGCTGTAAGCACACGGCTCAATGAGAGCTTGGCGAAGATCGGCACGTCGGAAGCGGTGGGAAAGTGGTTAGCGCCCAGGGGGTGGCAGAGCGTGGTGGAGACCTACGCTGCCGCCCACGGTCAGGCCGCAGACGACCGGCAGGCGGGGCTGAGGTCCGGCGGGGACGAGGAAGCAATGGTTCGCGCGAGCGCCGGCGCGGCCATGCTCGTTGTCAGCCACTGGCTCGGAGAGCCCAAGGTGCGTGAGGGCGAGGTCGAGTACTCCCTCGAGAACGCGATGGTGAACCTGCTTCACGCTGCCGACGAGGTCGGAGTGGACCCGCTCCAGGTCCTGGCCGGGGCACTCGAGCGATACGAGGACACACTCGTCGAAGGGGACGGCGCCCAGGAGTAGCCGCCGCCGCTGGACACGAGCGGCCCCCCGCCGGCTTCTGCCGGCGGGGGGCC
>NZ_JAALDZ010000280.1:0-3189 GCF_014145125.1 Dietzia sp. CQ4
GGCCTGGACCAGGTACACGTCCCGGCGCGCGTGCGGCGGACTTGCGGACAGGAGCGCGGCCACGTAGCTCGCACTGGCCGAACGCACGTGCGGGGCGCTGCCGGCGCGGATCAGGGTGACGGGCTCGGCGTCCTCGTCCACCAGCCGGGAGAACGGCACGCCGAGTGCATCCCCCAGCGCCCACAGCGTCTCCACACTGGGGTTCCCCCCGCCCGATTCGAGTTGGGACACGGTCGCCTTGGAGACGCCCGACCGCCGCGCGAGTTCGGATACCGACAGGCCTGCTGACGTGCGCTCCCGTTTGATCGCGGCCCCGATCCTGGCGCCGAGCTGTTCCGTCATCCGTTCACCATAACGAACGCACGGGCAGTTTGACAGGCGGTCGAGATGCGTTCACCATACTGCTCATGTGTTTATTTCGTCGAACACGACCGCCCGACACGGCCACGCCCGCACCCACGGCCACGCCCACGACCCCCGCGCCCCCGGCCCCTGCGCCCGTCGCGCCCGCCGTGGCGATCGCGTCGGCGGTAGCTGTGGTCGGGGTGGCCTACGGTTCGATGGCGTCAGCCGCAGGCCTTCCCCCGTGGTTGGTCATCCTCGCCGCCGTCCTCGTGCTCGGCGCATCCTCCGAGCTGGTGTTCGTCGGCGTGATCGCGTCGGGCGGCCTGCCCTGGATCGCGGTCTGCGCAGCGCTCCTGGTGAATCTCCGGAACGGTGTCTACGGCTTCTCCGCATCGGCGTTTCTGCCCGGGCGGCGCGTCCCCCGACTGTTCTCGGCACACCTGGTCAACGACGAGAGCGTCGCCTTCGCCCTGGCCCAGCCGCACCCGGCGCGACGCCTCCCCGCGTTCCGCGTGGTCGGGGTCGCCATCCTGATCGCGTGGCCCCTCGGCGCGGCGATCGGCGTCCTCCTCGGATACGTCCTGCCCGACCCCAGCCGTCTCGGACTGGATGCGGCGTTCCCCGCGGTCTTCGTCGCGATCCTCCTCGCCAGCGTCACCCGTCGCACCGCTGTCCCCGCCGCTGCAGGAGCGACCCTCGCCGCGGCCGCCACCCCGTTCGTGGCCGCCGGAGTGGCCCCCGTCCTGGGACTGATCGGCCTGCTCACGGCTGTGCGGAAGCGGGGACACCGTGTCTGACGTGACTCTTGTCCTCGCGGTGCTCGCCCTCGCCGCCGGCACCTACGCCGTGAGACTGGGTGGGGTCCATTTCGGAGGCTCGCGCCTCTCCCTGCGCCTCCAGCACTGGGGCGATCCCGCGGTGATCGTGCTGATCGCCGGTGTCGCCGCTACCGCGACCCTCTTCGACGGGCAGTCGTTCGCCGGGTGGGCTCGCGTCGCCGGCGTAACCACGGCTGCCGTCCTGGCGGCGATGCGGGTGCCGCTGGTCGTGGTGGTCGTCGCAGCCGCCGGGGTGGCCGCCTCCGCGAGAGCGCTGGGTATCGACTAGACCGGCACACCTCGTCGTCGTCGTCCTCTCGCTCGCACCCGCGGCCGGCGAGCACTGTCGATCCGACCGCTCCGGACCGCCCCCGCCGATCCGCTCCCAGGGCGCCGGCAGCGTCCTATGGTTCGAGTACCCCTCGCGCACTCCCCTCCAGAAGGACTCCGCCATGACAACGCAGACCATCGACATCCCCCACCTGGGCGGATCGACCATCGGCTACTCGTTCGCCCGGCAGTACGACCCCGCCCTGCCCACGCTGGTGATGATCAACTCGTTCACCACCTCGGTCGAGCTGTACCGGCCGCAGTTCGCCAACGAGGAGCTCGCCTCGCGGATGAACCTGTTGGCGATCGAGCCCTACGGCCACGGGGAGACCCGCGCCCGGTACCGGCACTTCACCTACTGGGACAGCGCGATCGCCACCCTGCAGGTGCTCGACGCCCTGGGGATCTCCAAGGCGTTCGCGCTCGGTACGTCCCAGGGCGGATGGATCGCCACGCGCATGGCGCTGCTCAATCCCGGCACCGTCGAGGGCATCGTCATCTGCGGCACCTCCATGGACTACGAGAGCCCGGCCAGTATGGAACGCGGCTGCTGGAACGGCGCCGAGTTCTGCAGCCCCGCCATCGAGGCGCTCGCCGAGCCCGTCGGCGAGGACTGGGTGGTGGACGACGACTTCGTGGTGGCGGTACTCGGTGCCGGCCTCGGCGAGAACGTCTCCGACGCCGAGCGTGACTTCTGGATCCAGACCTATCGCATTAACTATCGCCGAGACGAGGGCCGGCGGCGCCTGCGCACCAGCTCCATCAACCTCCGCGACCGCGACGGCCTGGAGGCACGGTTGAGCGACGTGCACTGCCCTGTGCTCTGGCTGCAGGGCACCGCCGACCAGGTGTACTCGGTGGCCAACGCCGAGGACGGCATCGCCCGGTTCACCGGCTCACTGTCCGCCACGCTGCAGATCGTCGAGGGCGGCCAGCACTTCCTCACCGCCTCCGACCCCGAGGTCGCGGACGCCGCCACCCTCGCCTTTGTGGAGCAGTGGTCCTGAGGCCGGCCTACCGGCCCGACAGGATTCGTGACCCGGGAGGCACCTCGCCGCGCCTCCCCCGGACTTGGTCGTTGCTACTGCGGGGATCGGCCGAAATCCTCGCAGTAGCAACGACCTTTCTTCCGGAATCCAGGCGGGCGCGGAACGTCAGACAGGCCGCTGCTCGGCCAGCGCCGCCGCCCTCTGCTCGATCCAGCTGCGCAGCGCATCCGCCTCCTCGTCGAGCGTCGCCTGGTCCACCGTGTCGCTCACCGGGAACGACCCTCGGATGTTCTCGAGCGTCTGCGCCGCCTCGTCGTCGTCCCTCAGGCCTGCACCCGCGGCAGCAGCACCCGGAACGTCGCGCCCTGCCCGGCGGCGGTCTCCACGTCGACCGACCCGCCGTGCGCCTCCACCAGTGACCGCACGATCGCCAGTCCGAGCCCGCTCCCCCCGGTCGCGCTGGTGCGGGAGGTGTCGGCCCGGTAGAAGCGTTCGAAGGCGCGGGCGGCCTGCTCCGGGGTCATCCCCGGCCCGCGATCGGCCACCTCGAGCACCGCGTCGTCGCCGCGGGTGCCGACCCGCACCGTCACGTCGGCGTCCGGCGGGGTGTGGGCCAGGGCGTTGTCGACCAGGTTGCCCAGCACCTGACGGAGCCTCGTGTCGTCGCCGAGCACCTCCGGCGTGCCGGGCCCCTCGATGACCTCCAG
>NZ_JAALDZ010000281.1:0-15241 GCF_014145125.1 Dietzia sp. CQ4
TCACCGACGCGTCGTCGGTGATGATCGCCGAGACGCTCCCCAATCACGCGGCGATGGTCACCGGGGTCCTGCCCGAGCGCAACGGGGTTCCCGCCAACTCGATCTGGGACCATGCCGCCGGCACCGACAGGACGCTCGACCGGCCTGACGATCTCCGGGCGCCGACCGTGCTCGACCGGATCCGCACCGAGGCGGGCCTGACCACCGCGAGTGTCCTGAGCAAGGACTACCTCCACGGACTGTTCGGCGGGCGCGCGAGCGTCCAGTGGGCGCCGTTCCCGCTCGTCCCCATCACCGACCACTCCCTCGACTGGTTCACCATCGAGGCCCTCAAGCAGACCATCACCGACCACGCCCCCCGGATGACCTTCGTCAACCTCGGCGACATGGACCGCTTCGGACACATGGACCTGTCCGGGACCTCACTCCGCCTGGCGCGCAACCAGGCGGTCGCCAACTCCGACCACAAGCTCTGGGACCTCGAGCAGTTCCTCCGCTCGACCGGCCGCTGGGAGCGCTCGGTGGTCATCGTCCTGGCCGATCACGGGATGGACTGGTCGGAGCCGCTGAGGCTGATCAGCGCGGCCGGTGCGATCGAGGCGGACGCCGCGATCCGTGGGCGCTTCGGGATCGCCCAGAACGGTGGGGCGGACACGTTCGCCTACCTCGGTCCCGCTCACGAGCGCGACGCCTCGCTGCGGCGACTGCGTGAGGTCGTGGGCGCGCTGCCGGGGGTCAACCGACTCTACGATCCGGCCGAGCTCTCGCTGGGTCGACTGGGCGGTGACCTGGTGGCCACGTGCCATCCCGGATGGCGCTTCTCCGACCCCACCCCGTTCTCCAACCCGATCCCCGGCAACCACGGGCACGAGGTCACCCTGGGAATCCCGTTCTTCGTCGGCGGCGGGCACCGGATCGTGCGTCGGGGCGGCACCGTCGACCGCCCGGTCCGCACACTCGACGTGGCACCGACCGTCGCCCGGCTGTTCGGCCTGGACCACGCGGGGATGGACGGCCGCCCGGCGCTCGAGGCGTTCCACCTCTGAGGCCGAGGCGGCTGGTCGGGCGGCTACCCGGCTGACGCGGGCTCCGCCTGGGTCCCCTGACCGCGGGTCACGGGCTTGGCGTCGATTCCCGACTCCTTGCGCTGCTGCGTGGTGATGGGCGCGGGAGCGTCGGTGAGCGGGTCGACACCGCCGCCGGACTTCGGGAAGGCGATGACGTCGCGGATGGAATCGGTGCGGGCCAGCAGCGCACAGATGCGGTCCCACCCGAACGCGATGCCGCCGTGCGGCGGCGCGCCGTAGGAGAAGGCGTCGAGGAGGAAGCCGAACTTCTCCTGCGCCTCCTCCTGCGAGATGCCCATGACTCCGAACACCCGCTCCTGGACGTCCTTGCGGTGGATGCGGATGGACCCGCCGCCGATCTCGTTGCCGTTGCACACGATGTCGTAGGCGTACGCCAGGGCCGAACCCGGGTCGGTGTCGAAGGTGTCCAGGTGCTCCGGCTTGGGGGAGGTGAACGCGTGGTGCACGGCGGTCCACGCCCCCGAGCCCACCGCCACGTCACCGGCGGCCGTGGCGTCGTCGGCGGGCTCGAACATGGGCGCGTCGACCACCCAGGTGAACGCCCACGCCTCCGGGTCGATCAGTCCGAGCTTGTCCGCGATCTCACCGCGGGCCGCACCGAGGAGCGCACGGGTGGACTTGACCCCTCCGGCGCCGAAGAAGATGCAGTCACCCGGCTCCGCGCCGACGTGCGCGGCGATCCCGGCGCGCTCCGCCTCCGACAGGTTCTTGGCCACGGGGCCGCCGAGCTCGCCGTCCTGGCCGACGAGGATGTAGGCCAGGCCCTTTGCCCCGCGCTGCTTGGCCCACTCCTGCCACGCGTCGAGCTGACGACGGGGCTGCGACGCCCCGCCCTTCATGACCACCGCGCCGACATAGGGAGCCTTGAACACCCGGAACGGGGTCTCGGCGAAGAACTCGGTGCACTCGACCAGCTCGATGTCGAACCGCAGGTCCGGCTTGTCCGAACCGAAGCGACGCATCGCCTCGTCATAGGTCATGCGCGGGATCGGCGTGGTGATCCGGTAACCGGCGGTGGCCCACACCTCGGTGAGGATCTCCTCGGCGATCGCGATGACGTCGTCCTGGTCGACGAAGCTCATCTCCACGTCCAACTGGGTGAACTCCGGTTGCCGGTCCGCGCGGAAATCCTCGTCCCGGTAGCAGCGGGCGATCTGGTAGTACTTCTCCATCCCGGCCACCATGAGGAGCTGCTTGAACAGCTGGGGAGACTGCGGGAGGGCGTAGAAGGTGCCCGGCTGGAGCCGCGCGGGGACCAGGAAGTCGCGCGCACCCTCGGGGGTCGACCGGGTCAGCGTCGGGGTCTCGATCTCCACGAAGTCGTGGCGGGCCATGACGCCCCGGGCGGCGGAGTTGACCTTCGACCGAAGCCGTAGCGCGGACCCGGGCCCCTCGCGACGGAGGTCGAGGTACCGGTGACGGAGGCGCGCCTCCTCACCCACCTCGTCGTCGAGCTGGAACGGCAGGGCCGCGGACTCACCGAGCACCTCGAACGAGACCACGTCGACCTCGACCTCACCCGAGGCGAGGTTCGGGTTCTCCGACCCCTCGGGGCGGCGGTCCACGACGCCGGTGACGGAGACGCAGAACTCGTTGCGCAGACGGTGCGCACGCTCGGCGATCTCCTCGGAGCGGAACACCACCTGACACACACCGGTGGAGTCGCGGAGGTCGACGAAGATGACCCCGCCGTGATCCCGGCGGCGCGCGACCCAGCCGGCCAGGGTGACGGTGTCCCCCGCGTCGGCGGCTCGGAGTTGGCCGGCGGAATGGGTGCGCAGCACTGCGGTGGTCCTTTCATCGGGAGACTTCTGGTGGTCTGCGAGCGACCGTCGGACCCACCGCGATCTGGACGGCGGTCGGTCCCGGGCTCTGACGGGGCACAGTCTACGTCCACCGACGTCGGTTCCCGGTGTCGGCTGCGACAGCGACTCGGCTGCCAATACAGTGTCCCTCGACCGCGGAGGGGCGCGAGCCGGGCTGGACCGGCGACCGACGGGGACGAAGGGCGGCGGACATGACGTTCCGGCAGGGCGGGAGCCTGGACACCAGTGGGGTCTCCGGCGGGGGCCGCGGCGGGCGAGGGGGCCGGCGCGGGATGGCGGTCGGCGGGGGCGTGGGCGGTCTCGCCATCGTCCTGGTCGCGCTGTTCCTGGGCGTCGATCCGGGGCAGCTCGGTCTGGAGAGCGGCGACACCGGCGGCCGGCAGTCCGACTCGGCGCAACGGTTCCAGACCCACATCGACCAGTGCGACCTCCGGCAGGCCAACACGGATACGGTCTGCCGGATCGTCGCCACCACGGAGAGCCTCGAGGACGTCTGGGGCACCCAACTCCCCGACCAGGTCGGGATGCGGTGGGTCCAGCCACACACCACCATCTTCACCGGCGACGTCGACACCGCCTGCGGCGCGGCCTCCTCCGACATCGGGCCGTTCTACTGCCCGGCGGACCAGGACGTCTACATCGACCCGGCCTTCTTCGACGAGGTCCTGGTCGGTCGGCTCGGGGGCTCACCCGCCGGTGCGGCCCAGATGTACGTCGTCGCGCACGAGTTCGGGCACCATCTGCAGACGATGCTCGGTGACATCCGCCGCTCCCAGCAGGATCCGCAGGGCGCGTCCTCGGGCGCGGTCCGGGTCGAGCTCCAGGCCGACTGCTACGCCGGGCTGTGGGCCCACTACGCCACCTCGACCCCCGGTCCCGACGGCGGGGAGCCACTGCTGGAGAGCCTGACCCCGCGCGACGTCGACGCGATCATCCAGACCGCCGAGGCGATCGGGGACGACCACATCCAGCGGTCCGGCGGCGCCCGGGTCGACCCCGACTCGTGGACCCACGGCTCGTCGGAGATGCGGCGCCAGTGGTTCCTGACCGGGTACGACCAGGGGTCCGTGGAGGCCTGCGACACCTTCGGCGCGCGGGTGTGATCCCGCGGGGGCGGATCAGGGAGTGACGAGACCGGTGACGTGGGGCACGACCGAGTCCAGCGGGACCGGGGTCTGCTCACCAGTGGACATCGTCTTGACCACGACGGTGCCCGACGCCAGCTCGTTCTCACCCACGACGAGGGTGACGGCGGCCCCCGACCGGTCGGCGGCCTTGAACGCGCCCTTCATACCGCGGTCGCCGTAGGCCATGTCCGCGCGCAGACCGGCGCGACGGAACTCGGCCAGTACGGGCACCAGCGCGGCCCTGGCCGGCGCGCCGAGAGCCACGCCGTACACGTCCACCCGACCGCCGGAGGCGTGGTCGATCCCCTCCGCCTGCAGCGCGAGCATCGTGCGGTCGACGCCGATACCGAACCCGATTCCGGACAGAGCCTGGCCCCCGAGTTGCTCCATCAGTCCGTCGTAACGACCACCGCCGCCGATCCCGGACTGGGCGCCGAGTCCGTCGTGGACGAACTCGAACGTGGTCTTGGTGTAGTAGTCCAGGCCTCGGACCATCCGGGGATTGACCTCGTAGGCCACGCCGAGGGCGTCGAGGTGTGACCTGACCTCGGCGAAGTGCGCGGCGCTCTCCTCGGACAGGTGGTCGATCATCAGCGGGGCGCCCGAGAGCTGCGCGCGGACCTCCGGGCGCTTGTCGTCGAGGACGCGCAGCGGGTTGACCCGTGCGCGTTCCCGCGTGGCCTCGTCGAGGTCCAACCCGGCGAGGAACGCCTGCAGCCGTTCCCGGTAGGCGGGCCGGCATGAGTCGTCCCCGAGCGAGGTGAGCTCCAGCCGGAACCCGGTCAACCCGAGGGACCGGAAGGCCTCGTCCGCCACCGCGATCACCTCGGCGTCGAGGGCGGGGTCGTCGATCCCGATCGCCTCGATTCCGACCTGCTGCAACTGCCGGTACCGGCCGGCCTGGGGACGCTCGTAGCGGAAGAACGGGCCGGCGTAGCAGAGCTTGACGGGCAGCTGACCGCGGTCCAGGCCGTTCTCGATGACCGAACGCATCACGCCGGCGGTCCCCTCGGGCCGGAGGGTGACGCTCCGGCCGCCACGGTCTTCGAACGAGTACATCTCCTTGGAGACGACGTCGGTGGACTCCCCCACCCCACGGGCGAACAACGCCGTGTCCTCGAAGATCGGCAGCTCGATGTGCCCGTAGCCCGCCCGCCGGGCGGCGGTGGTGATCGCATCCCGGACCGCGACGAACGCGGCGGAGGTCGGGGGGACGTAGTCGGGCACCCCCTTCGGTGCCTTGAGCGCGGTCTTCTTCTGGGTGCCGGTCACGTGTGGTGGGTCCTTGCGTCTCTCGGTGGGTGGTTCGGGGAGGGGGTTCTAGAGGTCACGCAGGAACGGGTTGGACCGCCGTTCCCGGCCGACGGTGGTCGAGGGTCCGTGCCCGGGGAGCACCACCGCGTCGTCGTCCAGCGTGAGGAACTTCTTGGCGATCGACTGCATGAGCACATCGGTGTCGCCCGCGGGCAGGTCGGTACGGCCGACCCCGTCCTGGAACAGCACATCGCCCCCGAGCACGACCGTTCGCCGGCCCTCCTCGGTGTCGACGACGATCCGGAAGGACACCGACCCCGGGCTGTGTCCGGGCACGTGGTCCACGTCGAAGGTCATCGCCCCGAAGCGCAGCGTGTCACCGTCGAAGACCTCGATGACCTCCGCCGGCTCCGTGAAGGTGATGTCCTTGAGCATCGCGGACAGGTCGAGCGACAGCCCCTGACCCGGATCCGAGAGCATGACACGGTCCTCCGGGTGGATGTACGCCGGCACGCCGTAGTGGTCCGCGACCTGCTGGGCGTTCCAGATGTGGTCCAGGTGGCCGTGGGTCAGCAGTACCGCCCGGGGCTTCAAGCCCGCCTCGGAGACCTGCCTGCGCACCTGGTCCTCGGCGTCCTGGCCCGGGTCGACGATCACGCAGTCCCCCGCGGCGTCGGACACGATGTAGCAGTTGGTCTGGAACATCCCGGCTGGGAACCCGATGATCTGCACGTCCCGTACTCCTTTTCTCGATCGCCCACGACGTCCGTCGCGAACTGCCGGTCCGACTGGGCGGTACACCGGAGTGGTGTTCAGCCGTCTCGGCCCGACCTGGTAGACAAGACCCCTGGGCTGGAGCGCTGTGGTCTGCTCTGTGAGTCCCCACCGCGGCGTCAGCCGACTGTTCCAGCCTAGTCCAGGTACCCAGGAGGGTCAGTGTCCACCAACCAGGAACGCCGAGCAGAGGCGCGTCAACGCCTGCGCGAGCAGATGGAGGCGCAGGCCCGCCGTGAGAAGCAACTCAAGATCGTCGCGGCGTCGGTCGTCGTCGCGGTCCTGCTGGGGATCGTCGGGGTGGTCGCATGGATCAACTACGACCGCAAGCGCGCGGAGGAGTACGCCGCCAACTGGCTGACCTGCGAGTACCCCACCGACACCGAGACCCCCGAGCCGCTCGACCCCGCGGAGTTCGAGGATCAGGGCGCCGAGGTGGTGGCGGAGGTCGAGGAGTTCAACGCGCAGGTCGAGACCGTCAACGACACCAAGCGTGACGCCGAGCCGCCGTCGGGCGACCAGGCCAGGCAGGGCCTGGCGGAGATCACCATCACCACCGACCGCGGTGAGATCCCGATCACGCTCGATCGGTCCGGCGCCCCCTGCAATGTCGCCAGCTTCGTCCACCTGGCCGAGCAGCGGTACTTCGACGACACCGAGTGTCACCGCCTGACCGTCTCGGAGGAGGAGCCCGGTCTGTCGGTCCTCCAGTGCGGTGACCCCACGGGGACCGGCCTGTCCGGTCCCGGCTACTCCGTGGTCGACGAGCCGCCCGCCGCGGATACCCTCGAGCTCGCCGACGACGGTTCGGGCGCCGCCATCTACCCCCGTGGCACCGTCGCCATGGCCAAGTCGCAGGCCCCCGACAGCGCCGGGAGCCAGTTCTTCCTGGTGTACGAGGACTCCGCACTCCCGCCGGAGTACACCGTCATGGGAACGGTCGGGGACTCGGGCCTCGAGGTTCTCGACGACATCGCCGAGACCGGTGTGAAGAGCGATGACCCGACCGACCGGGACAACCAGGTCCCGCGGCGCCCCGTCACGATCGAGACCGTGGTCGTCGACGCCCAGTCGGGGCTCCCCGAGAGGTGAGGCCCGGGGGCCGGGTCATCCGGCTCAGTTCGACGTCATCCGGTTGACGTCGAAGACCCCCTCGACACCTCGGACCGTCTGCAGGACGTGTCCGAGGTGTTTGGGGTCGGCCATCTCGAAGGTGAACCGCGAGATCGCCACCCGATCGTCCCCCGCCGTCTGGACGGACGCGGACAGGATGTTGACCTTCTCGTCCGCCAGCACCTTGGTCACGTCCGACAGGAGCCGGTGTCTGTCGAGCGCCTCCACCTGGATCGCCACCAGGAACACCGCACCCGGCTGGGGTGCCCATTCGACCTTGACCAGGCGCTCGGGCTCGCGGTGCAGGTCGGAGGCGTTGGTGCAGTCGGTGCGGTGGACGCTCACCGTGCCGCCGCGGGTGATGAACCCGAGGACCTCGTCGCCGGGCACCGGCATGCAGCAGCGGGCGAGTTTGGCGTGCACGTCCTTGACCCCGCCCACGAGGATCCCTGGACCCGCCGGCGCGGGCCGGTTCGAGGTGATGTTCTTGTCCCGCGAGCGGTCCGCCAGCTCCTCGGTGACCTCGTCGACCCCCCCGTGGGCGGCGACGAGCCGACCCACGATCTGCTTGGCGGAGACGTGGTTCTCCCCGATCGCCGTGTAGAGCGCGGTGACGTCGGCGAACCCCAGCTCCCGTGCGACAGCGGCGAGTGACTCGTTGGAGAAGACCCGGTGGACGGGTACCCCCCCGCGCCGTACCTCCCGGGTGATGAGGTCCTTTCCGCGTTCGAGAGCCTCCTCGCGCCGCTCCTTGGCGAACCACTGGCGGATCGAACTCTTGGCCCTGCCGGACACGACGAACTTCTGCCAGTCCAGGCTGGGGCCCGCGTTGGGGTCCTTGGAGGTGAAGACCTCGACGACCTCGCCGTTCTCCAGCGGCTTCTCGAGCGCCACGAGCTTGCCGTTGACGCGCGCGCCGATGCACCGGTGGCCGACCTCCGTGTGGACGGCGTAGGCGAAGTCCACGGGGGTCGCGCCGACGGGCAGGTTGATCACGTCGCCCTTCGGCGTGAAGACGAAGATCTCCTTGCTGGTCATCTCGAACCGCAGGGAGTCGAGGAACTCGCCCGGGTCGGCGGCTTCACGCTGCCAGCTCAGCAGTTGGCGCATCCACGCCATCTCGTCCACCTCGGCGGGGTCGCCGTGGTGCTTGCCGCGGGTCTCCTTGTACCGCCAGTGCGCCGCGATCCCGTACTCGGCGTTGCGGTGCATCTCGTGGGTCCGGATCTGGATCTCCAACGGCTTGCCGTCGGGCCCGATCACGGTGGTGTGGAGCGAGCGGTAGACGCCGAACCTCGGCTGCGCGATGTAGTCCTTGAACCTCCCCGGCATGGGCTTCCACGTGGAGTGCACCACGCCGATCGCGGCGTAACAGTCCCGCACGTCCTCGCACAGCACGCGGATGCCCACCAGGTCGTGGATCTCGTCGAACTCGCGTCCCCGGACGATCATCTTCTGGTAGATCGACCAGTAGTGCTTGGGGCGGCCCTCGACCCGGGCCTGGATGTGGGCGTTCTCCAGCTCGGCCCTGACCCGGTTGATCACCGTGCCCAGGTACACGTCCCGACTGGGCGCGCGGTCGGCGACCAGTCGCACGATCTCCTGGTACTTCTTGGGTTCCAGGATCGCGAAGGCGAGGTCCTCGAGCTCCCACTTCACGGTGGCCATGCCGAGGCGGTGGGCCAACGGCGCGATCACCTCGAGCGTCTCGCGAGCCTTCTTGACCTGCTTCTCCGGAGGGAGGAAGCGCATCGTCCGCATGTTGTGCAGGCGGTCGGCGACCTTGATCACCAGGACCCGCGGGTCATGCGCCATCGCGATGATCATCTTGCGGATCGTCTCCGCCTCGGCCGCCTCGCCGAAGTCGACCTTGTCCAGCTTGGTGACCCCGTTGACCAGATGGGCGACCTCGTCCCCGAAATCCGAGGCGAGGGACTCGAGGGAGTAGTCGGTGTCCTCCACGGTGTCGTGCAGCAGCGCCGCCACGAGGGTGGTGGTGTCCATGCCCATCTCGGCGCAGATGGTCGCGACCGCCAGCGGATGGGTGATGTAGGGGTCGCCCGACTTGCGGAACACACCCTCGTGTTGGCGTTCGGCGAGTGCATAGGCGCGTGCCAGCAGCGCCACGTCGGCCTTGGCGTGGTGGATCCGGTGTACACGGACGAGGGGCTCGAGAACGGCGGGCGTGGACGTCACCGTCAACCCGGAGGTGAGGCGTCGCGCCCACCTGGCCCGGACGCGCCTGCCGGCGGAGGGCCGCGCACCCGGGATCACGGGCAGGGGCTGCGTGTTGGGTTGGGGCTGCTCCGCGGGCACGGGCTGCGGGCCGGCGCCGACATTCGCGGCGGGATCCTGCCGATTGGTCATGCCGGCTCCTCCCTCCGGGTCCGATCCGTCAACGACGGGCGGTGGTCACGCGACCGTGAGGCAGGTCAGCGGTGTGCCGGCCAGTCTATCCCTACCCCCGAGGCCGGGGACCTCGAGCACCACGGACAGCCCCGCCACCACGGCGCCGCAGTCATCGAGGAGACCGACGGCCGCCCCGAGGGTGCCCCCCGTGGCCAGGACGTCGTCGACCACGAGCACCCGCTTCCCGCGGAGGTCGAGACCGTCGGCGGGGAGCTCCAACGTCGCCGCCCCGTACTCGAGTTCGTACGAGCGTGAGTGCACGGGCGGCGGGAGCTTGCCCGCCTTGCGGATGGCCAGCACCCCGGTGTGCAGCTGCACCGCGACCGCGCCGGCCAGCAGGAAGCCGCGGGCATCCAGCCCCGCCACGTAGTCCACCGAGCCGATCTCGTGGCCCGCGACGAGCCCCGCCACCACCGCGTCGAAACCGTCGGGGTCGGCCAGAACCGGTGTGAGGTCGCAGAACTGCACCCCGGCCGCCGGGAAGTCCTCCACCCTGCGCATCAGTCTCTCGACGGCGGCGATGATCGCCGGCGACACCTCTGTGGCCGTGGGGTCCGTCATGCGGTGGCCCCGACCTTCTCCCGGCGGGCCAGGACCTTGGCGGTCTGGCGCTTGGTGTCAGGGTCGTGTTCCTTGAGGAGCACCAGCAGCGGTGTCGCGAGGAAGATCGACGAGAACGTCCCAGTGATGATCCCGACCACCTGGACGATCGCCAGGTCCAGCAGGGTGCCCACCCCGAGGATCCAGACCGCGACGACGAGCAGGGCCAACAGCGGCAGGATGCCGATGATGGTGGTGTGGATCGATCGCATGAGTGTCTGGTTGACGGCCAGGTTGGCCTCTTCCGCATAGGTGCTGCTCGACGAGTGTTTGGCCCCGCGGGTGTTCTCCTCCACCTTGTCGAACACGATGACCGTGTCGTAGAGGGAGAACCCGAGGATGGTGAGCAGGCCGATGACCGTGGCGGGAGAGACCTCGAATCCCAGGAGCGAATAGATCCCCGCCGTGGTGATGACGTCGAAGAAGAGCGCGACCACGCCGGCGACCGACATGCGCCACTCGAAGCGCAGCGCCATGTACCCGAACACGATCACGATGAACACCACGAGGGCGATGATCGCCTTCTCGGTGACCTGCCCGCCCCAGCTCTCGCTGCGTGCCGAATCGCCGATCGCCTCGATCGAGACCTCGCCGCTCGCCGCGACGGGCTGGAACTCCTCGAGGAGTGCGAGCTTGGTCGCGTAGATCTCGTCACTGGTGAGGAACCCGGTCTCCACCTCGACGATGCGCGCGTTCCCGGCGCCGACGACCTGGACCGTCTGGGGTTCCTGACCGATCGTCTCCTCGACGACGACGGCCACCCGGCCGGTGTCCGCATCCCCCGCCGGCATCGTCAACTTGGTGCCGCCGGTGAAGTCGATCCCGAAGGTGAACCCCCGGAAGATGATGCTCGCCAGGCAGATCGCGACGATGACGCCGGTGAGGAGGAAGTACAGGCGGCGCTTCTGGACGATGGGGAAGGCGCCGGTGCCGGTGTAGAGGCGGTTGAACAGACTCTCCGGCTGGTCGGGTCCGGTGGTGTCGGTGGTGTCGGTCGTTCCCGGGGCGCTCATCGGCCCTCCTCCTCGGAGTCGTCGCGGCGCGGCAGGATCATCGTCACGCCCGGGGTCGCCGGTCCCGGGTCCGAGGGCGGTCCGTCCGGACCGCGCACGGTCGCCGACACACCCCGGGTGCCACCGGAACCCGAATCGGCTCCGGCCTTCTCGGCGTCCTGCTCGAGGCGGCGCCGCTCGGCGGAGTCGACCCGCAGGGCCTCCATCCGGCCGAGGCCGTTGGCCCATGGTTTGGTGAACAACGGCTTCGTGGAGGCCAGGTAGACGAGCGGCCACAGCACGGTGAAGGCCACGAGGACGTCCATGACGGTGCTCAGCGCCAGGGTGAAGGCGAATCCGCGGACCTCACCGGTGGCCAGGAGGTACAGCACCACGGCGCCGATCAGGCTCACCACGTTGCCGGTGATGATGGTGCGACTGGCGCTCTTCCACGCCCTGGGTACCGAGGATCTGAACCGGTGTCCGTCGCGGAGTTCGTCCTTGATCCTCTCGAAGAAGACGACGTAGGAGTCCGCGGTCATACCGATACCGATGATCAGGCCCGCCACACCGGCCAGGTCGAGGCTGTAGTCCACCGTGTACCCGAGGAACACGAGCATCACGTAGGTGATCAGGAAGGAGATGGCGAGGGAGAGGAACGCGATCACGCCGAGCAGCCGGTAGTACACGACCGTGTACAGCAGCACGAGCAGGAAACCGATCGCGCCGGCGAGCAGTCCGGCCTCGAGGGAGGCCAGACCCAGCGAGGCGGGCACGTTGTCGACGTTCGGGTCCTCGAAGGAGATCGGCAGCGCACCGAACCGGAGGTTCGCGGCGAGCGCGGCCGCCTCGTCCATCGTGAAACTGCCGGTGATCGAGGTGGCCGATCCGACCGGTGTCACGCCCTGGACCACCGGGGCGCTGATGACCTCACCGTCGAGGAGGATGGCGATCTGACGCTGCAGGTTCTCCTGGGTCAGTCGCGACCACGTGGCGCTCCCCTGCTGGCCGGGGCCGGCGTTGAAGCGGAACGAGACCTCGTTCTGGCCGGCCTGTTGGCTGAATCCGGAGCCCACCGAGTCCTTGACGATCTGTTGGCCGTCGAGGCGCTCCCCGTCCTCCGGCTCACCGATGAGCAGCGGCACCGGGCCGAGCACGTACTTCGCTCCCTCGCCGCACGCGATCAACGCCTGCGCCTGGTCCTCGAAGCCCGCGGTGATCTCCCTCTCGGGGCACCGGAACTCCGGGAGGCGTTGGGCGAGTTCCTGCGGATCGCCCTGCCGGACCTCGAGGGCCTCCTCCACCGCCCGGGCGACCGCCTCTCGGTCACCGACCGCGGCGTCGACGGGTTCGACGTCCCCCTCGGCGACCGGCTGGACCTCGAGGACGGGGCGGATCGTCAGCTGCGAGGTGGTCCCGAGGTCACGGGCCTGGCTCGAGTCCTCGCCGGGCACCGTGAGGACGATGTTGCTCCCCTCGATGACCACCGAGGTCCCGGCCACGCCGAGCCCGTCGACGCGATCGCGGATGATGTCCTGGGCCAGGCGGAGGTCCTGCTCGTCCGGCTGCCCGATGGGGATCAGGGTGACCCGCGTGCCGCCCTGCAGGTCGATACCGAGCTTGGGTGTGAGGCCCCTCTCGGCCACGGCGAACGCGGCGAGGAAGAGGATGAAAAACACCAGGGAGAAGACGGACAGCAGTGCCCAGGGCCTGGGGCGGGCATCTACGCGTCGAGAACGGACTGGTGACACAGGTGATCTCTCTCGGTCTTCAGCAGAGGCCTCCGGCTGGACGGCCCCATCACACTACTCGCCGGTAGGCGGTCGTCAGGAACCAGCGCCGTCCGTCCCCGCGGCCGACCCGGGGGAGGTACCGGGGTCGAGCTTCTCGCGGATCACCCTGCGGTCCCACTGCGTCCGGACGCCGGGGGCGATCTCCAGGACCAGGCTCTCCTCGGCCACCGACACCACGGTCGCGTGCAGACCCGAGGTGGTGAGCACCTGATCGCCGACCGCGAGGGAGGCCTGCATCTCCTGCAGGTCCTTCATCGCCTTCCGCTGCTTGGAACTCTGGAAGAACATCAGCGCGATGAGCGCCAGGATCATGACGGGCAGCAGTAGTTCCAGTCCCATGCGGCGTCCTCTCGGTTCGGGACCCGTCGAGTCGGGGTCCGAAGGTGTCGGGTCCGGGCGGCGGACCGGTCCCGTTCGAGGATGCCACCTCCGTGGTCACCCGCGCGGGCCGGGTCCCGTCTCGGTCTCGACCGGGAGCATCGGTTCCTCCGGGTCGCGATTCGCGCGGCGCAGCCCCAGGTGCTCCCATGCCGCCGCGGTGGCCACGCGTCCCCGGGGGGTGCGCGCGAGCAACCCCGCACGGACGAGGAACGGTTCGCAGACCTCCTCCAGGGTGCTCGACTCCTCCCCCACGGCCACCGCGAGCGTGCTCAGACCGACGGGCCCGCCCTCGTGCTGGACCAGCAGCGCCCGCAGGACCGCACGGTCGAGCCGGTCCAGGCCCAACTCGTCGACCTCGTAGACGCGGAGTGCCGCGCGCGCGACGGGGACCGTGACCCGCCCGTCCGCCCGGACCTCCGCGTAGTCCCGCACGCGACGGAGCAGGCGGTTGGCTATCCGGGGCGTCCCGCGGGACCGCCCGGCGATCTCCGTCGCCGCCTCCGGCTCCACGGGGATCTCGAGGATCTCGGCCGCCCGGGACACGATTCTCGCCAGGTCCGCGTCCGAGTAGAAGTCCATGTGCGCGGTGAACCCGAACCGATCCCGCAACGGCCCGGTGAGCGCTCCGGACCGCGTGGTGGCCCCGACCAGGGTGAACGGGGCGATCTCGAGGGGAATCGAGGTGGCCCCCGGACCCTTGCCCACCATGATGTCGATCCGGAAGTCCTCCATCGCGAGGTACAGCATCTCCTCCGCCGGGCGCGCGATGCGGTGGATCTCGTCGATGAACAGGACGTCACCCTCGATGAGGTTGGAGAGCATGGCGGCGAGATCCCCCGGCCGCTCGAGAGCGGGCCCGGAGGTGATGCGGAGCGACCCGCCGAGCTCGGCCGCCACGATCATGGCGAGGCTGGTCTTCCCCAGGCCCGGAGGCCCGGAGAACAGCAGGTGGTCCGGGACCACACCACGACGGGTCGCCGCGGTGAGCACCAGCTCGAGCTGCTCGCGGACAGTCTCCTGCCCGATGAACTCACCCAGGTTCCCCGGGCGCAGGGCGCCCTCGACATCGGAGTCGAACGGGGTCGACGCCGCGGACAACTCGGCCTCCGCCCCGTCACCGGCCCCCGGCGTGAACGGCTCCTCGTCCCCGTGCCCGTACGGCCCCGTCATCAGCGCCTACCGAGTGAACGCAACGCCAGCCGCAGGGCCTCCGCCGGGCCGAGGTCCGGATCGGTCGACAGGACGGCGGTCGCGGCCTTCTCCGCCTCCGTGACGGAGAAGCCCAGTCCCTCGAGTGCGCCGGCCACCTCGGTCGCCGCCGGTCCACCCGGCATCCCCGGACCGTCGCCGCCGCCCACGGTGTCGTGCACCGGGCCGACCTTGTCCTTGAGTTCGAGCACCATCCGCTCGGCGGTGCGCTTGCCCACCCCGGGAACCCGCGTGAGCGCCTTGACATCCTCGGTCCCCAGCGCTCTCACCAGCTGCTCGGGTTCGAGAGTGGCCAGGATGGCCAGAGCCAGACGCGGGCCGACGCCCGAGACCGTCTGGACCGTCGAGAAGAGGCGACGCGCATCGACAGAATCGAAGCCGTAGAGGGTCAGGGAGTCCTCGCGCACCACCAACTCGGTGTGCAGGGTCCCCTCGTCTCCCCGCCGCAGGCCCGCGAGCGCGGCCGGCGTCGCATGGACCAGGACGCCGACACCGCCGGCCTCCACCACGCAGCGGTCCAGACCGATCTCGGCCACCCTCCCCCTGATCGAGGCGATCACCAGCGCACTCCCTTCGTTCGAGCCATCGCCCGTGCCGCTGCCCGGGCGCGTTCCTGATCGGCGGAGCCGGTCCCACCCCGCGCCCGGCCGGCGTCGGCGGCCTCGGTCGCGGCCG
>NZ_JAALDZ010000282.1:0-1639 GCF_014145125.1 Dietzia sp. CQ4
ACCTGCCCGGCCAGGTCTGGTACCTCGACGGCGAGATCGTCTCCGCCGGGACCGCCGGAGCCGAGATGCTCACCCACGCGGGCCTGCGGTTGTACATCGGCGCCGTGCTGTTCGCGATCGGCCAGGCCGCGATGGGATTCATGATCGCGGTCCTGTCCGGGTACATCGCCTACGGCCTCGCCGACCGCCCGGGCATCGCGCCGGGATTCGTGGGCGGCGCCCTCTCGGCCACCCTCGGCGCCGGGTTCATCGGCGCGCTCGTCACCGGCATCCTCGCCGGCTACCTGGTGCGGTGGATGACCACCTGGAAGACCCCGCGCTGGCTGTCCGGCCTCATGCCGGTGGTGCTGATCCCGCTGCTCGGATCGCTCGCGATCGGCCTGCTGATGTTCCTGCTGCTCGGCCGCCCGCTGGCCTCGCTGACCTCCGCCATGGAGTCGTGGCTGGGCGGGATGAGCGGGTCCTCGGTGATCCTGCTGGGCATCATCCTGGGGCTCATGATGTGCTTCGACCTCGGCGGACCGGTCAACAAGGCCGCGTACACCTTCGCCACCGCCGGCCTGGTCGCCGACAACCCGGCCTCGCTCCGCATCATGGCGGCCGTGATGGCCGCCGGTATGGTGCCGCCGCTGGCCATGGGACTGGCGACGGTCGTCCGCAAGCGCCTGTTCACCGAGGTCGAGCAGGAGAACGGCCGGGCCGCCTTCCTGTTGGGTGCCAGCTTCATCACCGAGGGCGCGATCCCGTTCGCCGCGGCCGACCCCGTCCGCGTGATCCCGTCCATGATGGCCGGTGGCGCGGTCACCGGAGCGCTCATCATGGCATTCTCGGTGGAGTCCTACGCTCCGCACGGCGGCCTGTTCGTGGTGTTCGCCATCAACCCGGTGTGGGGCTACCTGGTCGCCATCCTCGCGGGGATGCTGGTCTCGACCACCGCCGTGGTCCTGGCCAAGAGCGCCCGCCGCGATCCCGCCCCCGTCACGGCCCCGGCGCCCGCCACCGTGGCCGCCTGAGCCAGTGGCCGCCTGAGCCAGTGGCTGCCTGACGCCACCCGACCGGCTCGCCGGTTGATCAGCCCCCAGTTCCACACTTCACCAGTCACGAGGAGAGACCATGCCCAACACGACCGTCATCGTGGGATCCGCCGAGGGCCTGCACGCCCGCCCGGCGGGGATCATCGCCGAGGCCGCCGAGAAGTACGACACGGATATCGAGATCACGTACGACGGCGAGGAGGCCGACGCCGCCTCGGCCATGCTCATCATGGCGCTCGGAGCCGAGAAGGGGGCCGAGGTCACGGTGAGCGGGGACGACGCCACCGCGGTGGCCGAGATCGCCGCCCTCATCGAACAGGACCTCGACGCGGGATGACCGTCCTCGTCGTGGGATCGGGCGGGTACCTGGGATCGCGTCTCGTCCCCGCGCTGCTGGCCCGGGGGCACCGCGTCCGGGCCGGCGCCACCGATCCCCGGCGGGCCCGGACCCACGGGTGGGGCGACCGCGTGGAGACCGTCCGCTGCGACGTCCTCGATCCCGGGTGCCTCCCGGACGCCCTGAACGGAGTGGACTCGGTCGTCTACCTGGTCCACCGGATGGGGTCCGGGCCCGGCTTCCGGGCCGAGGACGCGGCGGGCGCGTC
>NZ_JAALDZ010000283.1:0-2367 GCF_014145125.1 Dietzia sp. CQ4
CGACGACCGGGCGACGCTGCGCGCCCGGCTGGTCGATCTCCTCGAGGCGCTCCCGACGGACGACCCGCGGGTGCTGGACGCCCGCCGGAACCTCGCCAACGCGTTGTACTGAGGCCCGCGGGCCGCCCGCAGTCGGCGTGTCGCCCGCCGTCAGCGCGTGTGCCGCAACCACACCGCGGCGCGGGGGCCGACGGTGATGCCCGCGGAATGGGTGCGGCCGTGGTGGTGCCGCTCCTCCGCGTGGACCCCGCCCAGGTTGCCGGTTCCCGACCCCTCGTAGGCCTCGGCGTCGGTGTTGAGGATCTCCTCCCAGTACCCGGCCTCGGGCAGACCGATCCGGTAGTCGTCCAGGGTGCGGCCCGAGAAGTTCACCACGCAGGCGATCGTGTTGCCCGCGTGATCGGTACGCAGGAACGACAGCGCGTTGTGCTCCGAGTCGTTGGCGTCGATCCACGAGAACCCCGACGGGTCGTCGTCGAGCGTCCACAGCCCGGGGTTCTCCGCGTAGCGTGCGTTCATGTCCCGGACCGAGGCGAGGATGCCGCGGTGGTACTCGCCCTCCCAGCCCTCGAGGTTCTCCCAGGTGACGCCCAGTTCGTCGTTCCACTCGCCGACCTGACCGAACTCCATCCCCTGGAAGATGAGCTTCTTCCCGGGGTGCGCCCACATGTAGGCGTAGAGCCCGCGCAACCCGGCCGCGCGGTCCCACGAGGACCCCGGCATGCGCTGCCACATCGATCCCTTGCCGTGGACCACCTCGTCGTGGCTGAGCGGGAGGACGAACCGCTCGCTCCAGGCGTACATCAGGGAGAAGGTGACCTCGCCGTGGTGGTGTCCCCGGTAGACGGGGTCGAGGCCCACATAGCGCAGCGTGTCGTTCATCCACCCCATGTTCCACTTCATGGAGAACCCGAGACCGCCGGTGTCCGTGGGTGCGGTGACGCCGCCCCAGGAGGTCGACTCCTCGGCGATCATGAGGAATCCGGGGTGCTCCCGGCGCACGGTGGCGTTGACCTCCTGCAGGAACGAGATGGCCTCGAGGTTCTCTCTACCGCCGTAGCGGTTGGGGGTCCACTCGCCCTCGTTCCGCGAGTAGTCCAGGTAGAGCATCGAGGCGACGGCGTCCACGCGCAGGCCGTCGACGTGGAACTCCTCCGCCCAGTACAGGGCGTTGGCCACCAGGAAGTTGCGGACCTCGTGACGACCGAAGTCGAACACGTAGGTGCCCCAGTCGGGCTGCTCACCGCGACGGGGGTCCGCGTGCTCGTACAGCGGGGTCCCGTCGAAGCGGCCGAGGGACCACTCGTCCTTGGGGAAGTGCGCGGGCACCCAGTCCACCAGCACGCCGATGCCGCGCGAGTGCAGGTGGTCGACCACATAGCGCAGGTCGTCCGGGGTGCCGAAACGACTGGTGGGGGCGTAGTAGGAGGACACCTGGTAGCCCCATGACCCGCCGAAGGGATGCTCGGCGACGGGCATCAGCTCGACATGGGTGAAGCCGGTCTCGGTCACGTGGTCGGCCAACTGGTGGGCGAACTCGCGGTAGCCGAGTCCCGGTCTCCAGGAGCCCACGTGGACCTCGAGGACCGTCATCGGGGAGCGCGAGTGGTCGCGCGTCGCCCGGCCGGCGACCCACTCGTCGTCGTTCCACTCGTGGCCGGACGTGAACACCCTGGATCCGGTGGCGGGGGGCACCTCGGTGGCCACCGCGAGCGGATCGGCGTGGTCGACGGTCCGGCCGTCGGCGCCGCGGACGCAGTACTTGTAGACGGCGTCGTCGATCACGTCAGGTACGAACAGTTCCCACACTCCCGAGGCGCCGATCGCACGCATGGGCAGGGCGATCGGGTTCCACCCGCAGAAGTCGCCCACCACGCTGATGCCCCGGGCGTTCGGGGCCCACACGGCGAAGGACGTCCCGGTGAGGGGCCCCCCGGGGGTGTCGTACGTGCGGACGTGCGCACCGAGGACGGTCCACAGCCGCTCGTGCCGGCCCTCGTTGATCAGGTGGAGATCCATCTCGCCGAGAGTGGGCAGGAAGCGGTACCCGTCGGCCACGATCCGCGTGTGCCCGTCCGGGTAGGTCACCCGGAACCGGTAGTCGGGGACGTCCCGCTCGGGCAACCCCGCCCCGAACATGCCGTCGCCGAGCGGTTCCATGGGCACCGTGCGCGTCCCCAGCACGATCTCCACCGAGGTGGCACCGGGCTGCATGGTCCGCACGACCGAGCCGGACCCGGTCGGGTGGGCGCCGTAGACCGAGTGCGGGTCGCGGTGGGTGCCCGAGCGGAGGGCGTCGAGCTCCTCGCGGGGGATCCCGCCCGACGGCGCGTCGGGGGCTGCCGGCGCCGGGGACCGCCCCGCCTC
>NZ_JAALDZ010000284.1:0-15510 GCF_014145125.1 Dietzia sp. CQ4
ACCAACTCGCCGGACCCGCGGTACCGACAAGCCCTATCTGCCACACGATGCTGGACGGCCCACAGCATGTTCCCCGCCCTGTGTCCCTGCCCGCGCCAGTCGAGACAGACACTGGGCCTCGGGTAGGCAAGCCAACGGCCGGCTGGAAGACGAAGTGCGGCCGTGCGGAACTGAGCTCAGTACCTGTTCAACGTTCCCAGCCCAATCGCCGCCGGGCTTGAGAACATGCGTACAGGTTTTTCAGCGATGCCGCTGTTTGCCGTGCTACCGCCTGCTCGGGTCCGCCGGACGGCTTCAGCGACGGAGAAACTTCATTCAAACTAGGCCCTCTCACTTGCCCAATCAGTTCTGCCACGGGTCATTCGCTCGGCAGTACTCCGCTGTGTTGGCGGCGATGCATTCAGCCCACCAGGCCTGCCCTGCATTCGCTTCAGCCTGAACGTCGGGAGCCTTGGTCGGGGCCACGTTGTTCGGCGCGGGAGCTGGCGCAGGATCGTCCTGAAACTGCGGTGCGTAGACCCCGGCGCAGTAGTCGTGCCCGTTGGCAATGACACACTCCGTCCAGGCGCGGGCCTGAGTGGTATCTCCACCGGGGCGGCTCGCGTTTTCGTAGCACCTGTCCATGTAGACCCTCGAGCCATCAGAGAGGGCTGCCATTCCTCCTGCATCGACGCATCTGACGAAGGTGGGGCCAGTGGCGGGTGTGTTGACGGGAGCCGCGGTGGGGAGAGCCGACTGAGTGGTCGTATCAGCCGCTTGCTGTTCCCCCGACAGATCGAACTCCGAGAGGTCCAGCACGTAGACGTTTGTCACGTCTGGTTCCTGGGCGGAGACATGTGGCTCCATGATGATCTCCGAGCTCGGGGCCACGTCGTCTTGGAGCCACATGACCCCCTTGTACTTCTCTCCGGTACGCACGCCGGCGGCCGTCAGCTCTTCATAGTTGCCACACGTCACTGCAGCAAGCCCCCGGTTCTCCTTAATGTAACCGTCCTCCGTGCGCTCGTTTACCCCGTTGGGGACGAACCCCTCTCCATTGCCCGACTCGACCTCGACGTCCATCTCGATACCGATGTAAGAGGGGTACTCCGCTCCATCCGAGTACGGGACTGGGCCACAGGTTTCGGGGAGGAACACATCGGTGACGGTGACGTGGGCAACGTAGTGAGGCGAGTTCATCGTGAACGTCTCCCCGATCTTGATCTCGTGCTCGGTGACCACGATGGTCTCCGAGGCGGTCGGGGCAGCAGCCGTGGAAGTCTCCGGTTCATCTGACCCTGTGGCGCACCCAGCGAGGACTATTAGCGATGCGGCCGCGAGGGCGGTCAGCTTCTTCATTGTCATGCCTTTCTGCGGCAGCGATCACTCTTGATCTGGCAAACACGGGCTCCGGACCAGTAGCTTGCCCAGCATCTACGACATGGACTCGATTAGGTAGTCCCGAGTCCACATACTCAACCCCATGCGCGGTGCTGCGGCACTGCCTTCTCATTTTTCAATGCCCTTGGTGAGACCCTCCCTCGTCATCTAGGTTTGCGACGCCCCTCTTCCCTTGTAGTGCACCCCTTGTCGCCAGCATCAATGGCCCGCCTCGGAAGCGCACCTGACGACCAGTTCTGGGCTCACGTGAGGAAGGGGAGAACTCGCTCAATGCTGCAGGCCAGCAATCTGGCTTCCAGCCGGGAGCTCCGCTCTCCCTATTTCGCCCCGATCGACCTACTTCTCGACTGACGCAATACTGCGGCGAGTGGCGGCGCCTTCATCACCCGAGCGCTCAGAGACACCACGTTCAAGCCGGGCCGACGTCTGACCCCCGGGTTATCGTCTCAACGACGAGCCCGCAGGCCCACCAAAGCGGCAATTCGAGCCTTAGAGACGGACAGCCCCCGGCGCGACCTCAGTCGGCCGTCCGCGCGGCAACTCAACCGTTAATCGCCGAGAGCAAGGAGAACCGGATGCCCGAGCCACCCGAGCACGACACAACATGCCAGAGCTGCGGAGCGCCTGTCCCCGCTGGCACACCTCAGCGGTTCTGGCTTGGACCACGGCCGAACTGCGTCGCGTGCGACGAGCGGGCTTTGGAGAACTACGGGAACTACAGGCGTCGATGCATCGAGCACAACGAACGCCGTCGCCGGGAACTCTACGACCAAGGCCTCTGATGAATTAGCTACACCAGCCATGGTGCCGGGTCCGTAGACGCCCTGGAACTGGAAGTTGTTTGAGCTAGGGCGGAAGTGGAGGGATTTGAACCCCCGGTGCTGTTGAGGCACGCTCGCTTTCAAGGCGAGTGCATTCGGCCGCTCTGCCACACTTCCCTGTCGTCCGCCACGACACGCTCGAGTGCGTGGTTCCACGTGGAACACGCGGAGACGACGGTGCTCATCGTAGTGGACCCCGCCCGCCCGCACCCAGCCCGGCTGCCGACCGGGGCCATCGCGGCTACGGTCGAGGGCATGAAGGCCATCGAGTATCGCAACGGTCCCGATTCCCTCCGTCTGACGGAGGTCGACGATCCGATCCCCGGTCCCGGCGAGGTGCTCGTCGACGTGGCGGCCACGGCCGTCAACCGCGCCGACCTGCTGCAGTCCAAGGGGCACTACCCGCCCCCGCCCGGTGCGTCGGAGATCCTCGGCCTCGAGTGCTCGGGGCGGATCTCCGCCGTGGGCGAGGGCGTCGAGGGCCTGGCCGTCGGCGACGAGGTGTGCGCCCTCCTGGCCGGCGGCGGGTACGCCGAGAAGGTGGCCGTACCCGCCGGACAGGTCATGCCCGTGCCGGTCGGGGTGTCGTTGCACGAGGCCGCGACCCTGCCAGAGGTGGCCTGCACGGTGTGGTCCAACCTCGTCATGACGGGCGGGCTCGGCCGCGGCGTCCTGACACCCAACGCCCGCTGGGGCGACTCGGAGCTCGGGGCCCCGCGGGTGCTGATCCACGGCGGGGCGGGTGGCATCGGCTCCCACGCGATCCAGGTCTGCCGCGCGCTCGGCGCCCGCGTGGCCACCACCGCCGGAGGTCCCGAGAAGGTCCGGAAGTGTCGCGAGCTCGGCGCCGACCTGGCGATCGACTACCGCGAGGAGGACTTCCCTGACCGGGTCAGAGAGTGGACCGACGACGACGAGAGAGGCCGTGGCGTCGACCTGATCCTCGACGTGATGGGCGCGAAGTACCTCGAACCCAACATCGCCTCACTCGCCCCGGACGGCCGACTGATCGTGATCGGCATGCAGGGCGGGGTGAAGGGCGAGCTGAACCTGGGAGCCCTGCTCCCGCGCCGCGCCGGTGTGCTGGCCACCAACCTCCGGGCCCGCCCGGTGGACGGTCCCGGCGGCAAGACCGGCATCTGCCGGGAGGTGGTGGACCACGTCTGGCCGATGATCGCCGCGGGAGACGTGACCACCCGCGTCTCGCGTGAGATCCCGCTGGAGCGGGCAGCGGAGGCGCTGGGCCTGCTCGAGTCGGGCGAGAGCCACGGCAAGATCCTGCTGACCGTCGACTGATCACTGACCGTCGAGTGACCGAGGAGGAACTGACGATGGCCGCCACCGCAGACGCCGACGACCCCGGTGCCGAGCACGGTCCAGCCACCTTCATGACCGCGAGTCGCACGATCCCGGCGTCCGCGTCGGAGGTCTTCGCGCTGCTGGCCGATCCGACCCGCCACAAGGACACCGAACCCGGGGACTGGGTACGCGACGCGGTCACGACGGAGGCCATCAGCGGGGTCGGGGACGTCTTCGCGATCAACATGTACAGGGAGGCCGGGGGCGGTGACTACGTCATACACAACGTGGTCACGGCATTCGAACCGGACCGCACGATCGAATGGGAGCCCGGCCGGACCGACGAGGCCGGTCACCTCTCCACCGGCGGGTGGAGTTGGCGGTACGACCTGGCCCCGGCGGGCGCGTCCACCGAGGTCACCCTCCGGTACGACTGGACCCGCACACGGGAGGGGTTCGCCGCCGAGATCGGCGGGATGCCGCCGTTCGGACGCGATTTCCTCGAGGCGTCACTGGCCTCGCTCGAGGCGGCGTTGGCGAACTGAGCCCGGGTGATGCGCTCGTGGGATGAGCCGGCGCGGTGAGCGGGTACGACGGTCAGCCCGCCGGGAGGCGGTCCAGCATCTCGAGCACCTCGTCGCACCAGCTCACCCACGCTTGCTCCACCTGGATGCCCAGCGTGAGCACCCGGTGCTGGAGGAGGTCGCGGGCGTCCCCCGGGTCGGGCCGGGCGAAGTCCCTGTCCTCGATCTCGCGGTAGCGGCGGAGGTTGGCGGCCCGCTGGTCGCGGTGGTGCGTCAGCGCCTCCCGGACCTCGTGGACCGCCCCCGTCGCGGCCGCGGCACGCACCCGCACCGCCATGGTGGACCGCATCGGGTCGGGCTCGTCCGGCTCGCGGATCCACTCGGTGAGCAGCCTCCGGCCGTCCTCGGTGACCTCGAAGCGGCGCGGGTTACCCCGCGAGGGGGCGCCCTCGAGCGGGAGCTCCCGGATCAGTCCGGACTCCCCCAGTCGATCCAGCTCCCGGTAGATCTGCTGGTGGGTCGCCGGCCAGAAGTACCCGATGGACTTGTCGAACCTCCGCGCCAGCTCGATCCCGCTCCCCGCCCGCTCGGTGAGGGAGGTGAGGATCGCGAACTTCAGCGACACGGTGTCAGCGCGCTGCCAGAGCGGACGCCGCCTGCTCGTACTCCGCGCGGAGCCGCTCGACCAGGTCGCGGACCGAACCCGTCGAGGTGACCGCGCCGACGCCCTGGCCCGCACCCCAGATGTCGCGCCACGCCTTGGAGTCCGCGCCCCCACCGGAGCCGAAGTCCATCGCCGTGGGATCCGAGACGGGCAGGTCGTCGGGGTTCAGCCCCGCCGCCTCGATGCTGCCCCGGAGGTAGTTCCCGTGGATCCCCGTGAACAGGTTGCTGTAGACGATGTCGGAGGCGGAGCTCTCGACGATCATCTGCTTGTACTCCGCGGCCGCGCGGGACTCCTCGGTCGCGAGGAACGCCGACCCCACGTAGGCCAGGTCGGCGCCGGCGGCCTGCGCGGCGAGGATCGACCGGCCGTGCGCGATCGCCCCGGACAGCAGAAGCGGGCCGTCGAACCACTCGCGGATCTCCTGGATCAGGGCGAACGGCGACTGCGTCCCGGCGTGTCCACCGGCGCCGGCGGCCACCGCCACGAGCCCGTCGGCGCCCTTCTCGATGGCCTTGCGGGCGAACCTGTCGTTGATCACGTCGTGCAGCACGATCCCGCCGTAGGAGTGGACGGCGTCGTTGACCTCGGTACGGGCACCGAGGGAGGTGATGACGATCGGCACCTCGTGCTCGACGACGGTCGCCAGGTCCTGCTCGAGCCGGTCGTTGGACCGGTGGACGATCTGGTTGACGGCGAACGGGGCCACGTAGCGGTCCGGGTTCGCCGCGGCGAAGGCCGCGTTGCTCTCGGTGACCTGGTCCAGCCACTCCCCCAGGACCGGCTGCGGTCGCGCGTTGAGCGCCGGGAACGAGCCGATCACACCGGCCTGGCACTGCGCGGCCACCAGCTCGGGGCCGGAGTAGATGAACATCGGCGAGGCGACCACCGGCACGGTGAGCGGGCCGGCGAGAACGGAGGGAAGGGCCATGAGCAGTCCTTTCGGGACCGGGATGAGGTCGGCTTTCCCCGACCGTACGGCCGCCCACGGTTTTATGCAACTAGTTGCACAAAGATCCGGACGCGTGGCGGTGGAGCGTCCAGATCACCTCATCGCTCGCCGACCGGGTAGATCTCCTGGGCCACCCGCTCCGCCGCCGACACGAACGCGGCGACCGTCGCGGGAGCGAAGCCGCCCGAGTCCGGAATCGCGGGGATCCCCGTCGACCCGGCCGCGCCGGGGTCCTGGGCACCCGCGGCCCCCGCCCCCGGCGACTCCCCGGCTCTCACCGACCACCACGGTGACCCGGCGGCCAGCAGCGACCCGTGCTTGACGTCGTAGAAGTCCGATCCCGTCCGCAGGGCCACACCCGAGGCCCCGCGGGCCGCCGCGAAGAGATGGGGGTGGAAGCGGCTGGTCAGCCAGACCTGCCCGGGCCGGGCGGGCAGTCCCGTGGACCACAGTTCCTGGAACGGCACGAAGCGCGCGCGGGGCAGCTGCAGGGCCGCCAGGGCGCGACCCACCTCGTCGTCGTCACCACCGGCGCCGGACGCGGACTCGGCGCGGTCACACACCATGTCCCACACCACCCGGTCCCCACCGGGGATCGACTCGACCACGGTGATCCGCTCCCCCGGCACCGCCCACGCGGCGAGGACCCGCCCGAGGGTGTCGGCGAGCACCTCCGGCTCGACAAGGTCGGACTGGGCACACACCACCAGATCGCGGCAGGTCTCCGGATCGGGGGAGTAGACGGGGTGGTCACCGGCCTCCACTCCCCCCGCGCAGGACAGCGCCAGCCACCCGTCGTCGGCCACGTGGCGGACGGGCACCCCCGTGCCCTCGAGGAGCCCGGAGGAGGCCGCGTCGCGGACGGTGACCAGGTGGTGGTCCCGCAACGCCTCCGCCAACAGCCCGGGGTCCCCGCACGGCACGAACCCCTGGCCCGTGGCCACCACGTGCGCCCCGCTCAGCCGGCCCGCCTCTCCCGCCGCGGCGACCACGCCGAGGTGGTGCGGCCACAGGTCGTTGACGTACCCGCCGCCGATCAGGTGCACGACCGACGCGCTGCGCAGCAGGTCGATGCCCGACGCGAGCGCGGGTCGCACCCCGAGTTCGCCCACGGCGGAGCGACAGAACCCGATGGCCTCCACCGCGCCCGTGTGTTCCCCCGCCAGGCGCCACAGCGTGTCGGTGAACAGGACGTCCGGGTGCTCGCCGTGATGGAGGACCGCCGCCTGCCCCGGGGTGTGGCAGTCCACCACCACGGGGGTGCCGGGGAGCCGGTGACGGAGGTACCGCAGCCACCCCGCCAGCAGTTGCTCGTCGCCGTGGTTGGGGTGGCCGGCCGGGGCGATGAGGTAGACGGGACGGTGGACCTCCCGGGGTCGACCCCAGCGCGCGTCCGCGGCCGCCCTCGTGGCGTCGAGCCGACGGCGGGCCCGTCGTCGCAGGCGGGAGGCGGGCGCGGCTCGAGGAGTCGACGTCATGGGTCCACCCTGCCCCACGGTGGGGTCGCGCCCGGGCCGACCCCGCTGATCAGATCTTGACCAGCATCTTCCCCACGTTCGCCCCGCGCATGAGGTCGAGGAACGCGTCGACGGAGTTGTCGATGCCCTCGACCACGGTCTCGTCGAAGACGATCTCGCCGGAGGCCACCCACGGCCCGACCTTCTCCGCGAACTCCTTGAACAGGTGCATGTACTTGTTCACGGTGAAGCCCTGCAGGGTGAGCCCGCGGGTGATGGCGTGCCACATGTTGTCCGGGCCGGGCGAGCGCTCGGTGGCGTTGTAGGAGCTGATCGCGCCGCACAGGGCCAGGCGACCGTCGTCGTTCATCAGGTCGAGCGCGGCCTCGAGGTGGTCGCCGCCGACGTTGTCGAAGTAGACGTCGATGCCCTCGCCGTTCTCGCGACCGAAGTGCTCGCGCAGGAGCGTGCGGACCGGTCCGTCCTTGTAATTGATCGCGGAGTCGAATCCGTAGCTCGAGGTGGCCTTGTCGACCTTCTCCGCACTCCCGGCCGAGCCGACGACCTTCGAGGCGCCCATGAGCCGGGCGATCTGCCCGACGGCCGACCCGACGGAACCGGCCGCGCCGGAGACGAAGACGGACTCGCCCTTCTGGAACCGCCCGATGTGCAGGAGCCCCACGTAGGCCGTGAGGCCCGTGGTCCCGAGGATCCCCAGGTACGCCGAGACGGGAACGCCCTCGATCTCCTGCACCACCCGGAACTGCCGGCCGTCGCCCTGGGCGACGTCCCGCCAGCCGAGGTCGTGCATCACGACCGCCCCGACCGGGTGGGCGTCGGAGCGGGACTCCACGACACGCCCGACGGCGCCGCCGGTCATCGTCTCGTTCAGCTCGAACGGCGGGATGTAGGAGCGGCCCTCGTTCATCCGGCCGCGCATGTAGGGGTCGACGGAGAGGTACTCGTTGGCCACGCGCACCTCGCCCTCGGCGATCGCGGGGAGGTCGACGACGACGGTGCGGAAGTCGTCATGGGTCGGCCAGCCGCGGGGGCGGCTGACGAGCTGGATCTGGGTACTGGTCGTCATCACTCATGTGTACGCGCCCTGTCTGCGGGGCTGCCACCGGCCACACCTCTAGTAGGCTTCGCCTTCGTGCAGGACCAGCCCACTCCCGACCCCGCTTCGGCGACGCTCCCCGACGAGCGCGTCCGCAGTGAGATCGTCAGCGACTCCCACACCTTCCGCCGGGCCGTGGCCGACCTCCGCCAGGGGCTGGGCCAGCGTGAGCTCTGGCTCTCGCTGGGCTGGCAGGACATCAAGCAGCGCTACCGCCGCTCCACACTGGGGCCGCTGTGGATCACCATCGCCACCGGCGTCATGGCCACGGCGCTGGGGCTGTTGTACTCGATCCTCTTCCAGATCCCGTTGGCGGAGTTCCTCCCGCACGTCACCGTGGGCCTGATCCTCTGGGGCTTCATCTCCGGCTGCATCAAGGAGGGCTCGGAGGTCTTCATCTCCAACGAGGGCCTGATCAAGCAGTTGCCCAGCGCGCTCAGCGTCCACGTCTACCGGCTGGTGTGGCGGCAGTTCCTGTTCCTGTGCCACAACCTGGTGATCTGGGTCGTGCTGATGCTCATCTACCCGCGGCCGCTGGGATGGGACCTGCTGCTGGCCGTGTTGGGCCTGGCGGTGCTCATGGTCAACGGCGTCTGGGTGGCGATGCTGTTCGGCATCCTGGCCACCCGCTTCCGCGACATCGCGCCCCTGCTGGACTCCATGGTTCAGCTGCTGTTCTACATGACCCCCATCGTGTGGACCACGCAGACGCTGTACGAGCAGGGCGGGGAGATCGCCAACCGCGCCCGCATCGCCGAGCTCAACCCGCTCTACCACTACCTGGAGATCGTCCGCGCCCCCATGCTGGGCCAGCCCGTCGCCGCGTACCACTGGTGGATCGTCCTGGCCTGCACGGCCGTGGGCCTCATCCTCGCCTTTGTCGCACTGCGCCGGTTCCGCTCCCGAGTCCCGTACTGGGTGTAGGAGGTATATCCCATGAGCCCCGCCACACCCACCCCCGGCGGCGTGTCCATCGACTGCGTGGACGCGTGCGTGGACTTCCCGATCTTCGACGCCAAATCGCGCTCCCTCAAGAAGGCGGTCCTCGGCTCCGCCGGAGGCGCGATCGGCCGGAACTCGTCCAACGTCGTCGTCGTCGAGGCCCTGAAGGACATCACCCTCTCCCTCCGCGAGGGGGACCGCATCGGGCTGGTCGGGCACAACGGCGCCGGCAAGTCCACGCTGCTGCGGTTGCTGTCCGGAATCTACGAGCCCACCCGCGGCGCCGCCCGGATCAGGGGTCGTGTGGCGCCGGTGTTCGACCTGGGTGTGGGTATGGACCCGGAGATCACCGGGTACGAGAACATCATCATCCGTGGCCTGTTCCTGGGCCAGACCCGCAAACAGATGAAGGCCAAGATCGAGGAGATCGCGGACTTCACCGAGCTCGGCGACTACCTGGACATGCCGCTGCGCACCTACTCGACCGGCATGCGCGTCCGGTTGGCGATGGGCGTGGTGACCTCGATCGACCCCGAGATCCTGCTGCTCGACGAGGGCATCGGAGCCGTGGACGCGGAGTTCATGAAGAAGGCGCGGGTCAAGCTGGCCGACCTGGTCTCCCGGTCCGGGATGCTGGTGTTCGCCTCCCACTCCAACGAGTTCCTGGCGCAGCTGTGCGACTCGGCGATGTGGATCGACCACGGTCGCATCCGGCAGCGCGGCAGCATCGAGGAGATCGTCACCGCCTACGAGGGCCCCGAGGCCGGGCGGTCGATCGCCGCGTACATGGAGAGGATGACGCGTGAGGGCTGAGGGGTCCGGCGCGGCCGGCGGGGCCGCGGAGTCCGGCGCGGACTCCCGGCGGGTCGTGGCCGTGGTCGTCACCCACCGACGACTCGACCAACTCCGCGCCTCGCTCGAGATGGTGTGCGGGCAGAGCCGACCGATCGACCACCTGGTGGTGGTGGACAACGCCGACGAGCGGGCCGTGCGCGAGCTCGTCGAGTCACAGCCCGTGGAGGCCACCTACGTGGGCTCCAGGCACAACCTCGGCGGCGCCGGCGGATTCGCGTTGGGGATGCTGCACGCGCTGGCCACCGGCGCCGACCTCGTGTGGTGCGCTGACGACGACGGCAGGCCCGAGGGGCCCGAGGTCCTGGCCACGCTGATGGCCTGCATGGACCGCCACGGGCTGGCGGAGGTCTCGCCGGTGGTGTGCGACCTCGCCGAGCCCGACCGCCTCGCCTTCCCGCTGCGCCGCGGCGTGGTGTGGCGACGCTGGCGCAGCGAGTTGTTCGCCGACGGCGAGGGCGGCGACCGCGGTGCCGGTGACCCTGGTGCCGGCGTCCCTGGTGCCGCCGGCCCCTCCCGGACCGACACCGACCTGCTGCCCGGCATCGCCTCCCTGTTCAACGGGGCGCTGTTCACCGCGGACTGCCTGGACCGTGTGGGCGTCCCGGACCTGCGGCTGTTCATCCGCGGTGACGAGGTGGAGATGCACCGGCGCCTGGTGCGCTCCCGACTGCCCTTCGGCACGTGTCTGACGACCGCGTACCTGCACCCGCAGGGGTCGGACGAGTTCAAACCGATCCTCGGCGGCCGCATGCACACCCAGTTCCCCGACGACCCGGTCAAGCGGCACTTCACCTACCGCAACCGCGGCTACGTGCTCACCCAGCCCGGCAACCGGCGCCTCATCCCGCAGGAGATCCTGCGCTTCGGCTGGTACTTCCTGGTCACCAGACGAGACCCGGCCGGCCTGCGCGAGTGGCTGCGTCTGCAGCGGTTGGGCGCGGGCGAGCGGTTCGACAAGCCATGACCGACTGGATCGCCCTGCAGTCCCGGGCCGCCGACCTGTACGACCGGGTCCTGCCGATGGTCACCGACTGGGACGCCGCCACCCCGTGCAGCGAGTGGACGGCCCGTGAGGTGCTGGCCCACGTCGTGGACGAGCAGATGTGGGTCCCGGGGCTGTTGGCCGGGGGGACGGTCGACGAGGTGGCCGGGGACCTCGAGGAGCCGCTCCGTCGGCTCACCGGGGCCAGCGGCCCCGACCTCGTGGCCTTCTGGCACACCCTGCGCGCGCCGGTGGCCGCCGCGTGGCGGGGAACCCCCACCGACGACGAGGTCCACCTCTCCTACGGTCGGGCGCCGATGGTGCACTATCTGGCGCAGCAGACCTTCGATCTGGCCGTCCACGCCTGGGACCTGTCGGTCTCCCAGGGGGTCGACCTGCCGTGGGGCGACGAACTCGAACACGCCGTCCTCGACTTCGTCCGGACCGATCTCGCCGACGACCCGGCCCCCGAGCTGTTCTCCGCTCCGCTACCGGGCTTCGACGGAGAAGGGGTCCCGACCCGGCACGCCGCTCTCGCGCGTACCGGTCGGGACCCCTCCGCCTGGCCGGCGGCCTAGCAGACCCTGGCTGGTGGCCTACCCGGCCTCGCGGAGCGCCGCCATCGGGCACTTCTCGATGGCCTTGCGAGCCCTCTTCTGGAGTTCCTCGGGGACCTCCTCCACGAGCAGGCGCACCACCTCGTCGTCGTCGCCCAGGGCGAAGACCTTCGGGGCGAGGCCGACGCACACCGCCTGCCCCTCGCACCGGTCCGGGTCGATCGCGATCTTCATGGGAAACCTCCTGGTTGGAACACTGGGTACACGGGTGTCACGGCCTGTCGGTGTCAGCTCACCGGCACGAAGTCGACCTTGTCCCGGACGCCACAGTCCGGGCACTGCCAGTCGTCCGGGATCGCCGACCACGGCGTGCCGGGGGCGAAGCCCTCCCGCGGCTCACCCAGCGACTCGACGTAGTGGTGGCCACAGTTGGGGCAGGCATAGGTGCCGATCGGCGAGACGGCGCCGCGGACGGCGTCCACGTCGGGCTCGGGATCCAGGACGGCGGTCGCCGTGGCGGCCGGGGCGGAGGACCGGCTGGTCGCGGTGCTCGCGCCGGTGGCCGACGGGTCGCCGTAGCGGGCGAGGATCCGCTCCCGCTTGGACGGCTGGATGTTGGCCCTGGTGACGTCGCCGTCGTAGTGGTCGAGCACCCGGTGGTCCATGATCCGGCGCCAGATCGGCGGGAAGTAGGCCACCACGATGAGCGCGGCGTACCCGGCGGGGAGCTGCGGGGCGTCGTCGGTGGTGCGCAGGACCTGGTAGCGGCGCATCGGGTTGGCGTGGTGGTCCGAGTGGCGCTGCAGGTGGTAGAGGAAGATGTTGGTGACCAGGTGGTCGGAGTTCCACGAGTGCTCGGGCCGGCACCGCTGGTAGCGACCGCTGTCGAGCTTCTTGCGGCGCAGCCCGTAGTGCTCGAGGTAGTTGACGACCTCCAGCAGACTGAACCCGTACACCGCCTGCAGGATCAGCCAGGGAAGGACCTCGAGTCCGAAGACGGCGGTGAGGCCGCCGAACAGGACCAGCGTCATGAGCCAGGCGTTGATGTTGTCGTTACGCAGGGTCCACGGTGACTTGCCGAGGCGCTCGAGGCGGTTCTTCTCCAGCTCCCAGGCGGAGATGAGGGAGCCGATGACGCTGCGCGGGAGGAAGGCCCAGAACGACTCACCGAGCCGCGAGCTGGCCGGGTCCTCCGGGGTGGCGACGCGGGCGTGGTGACCACGGTTGTGCTCGATGTAGAAGTGCCCGTAGGCCGTGGTGGCGAGTGCGATCTTGGACAGCCACTTCTCGGAGTTCTGGATCTTGTGTCCGAGTTCGTGGGCGGTGTTGATGCCGATGCCCCCCGCGATGCCCACGGCCCAGGCGACGCCGATCTTGGCCACCAGCCCCAGCCCGCCCTCGTGGCCGAAGAACGACAGGTCGTCGGCGGTCCACAGGTAGCAGGCGAAGATCAGGGCGGCGTACTGCACCGGGAGGTACAGGTAGGTGCACCACCGGTAGAAGGGGTCGGCCTCCAGGCGTTCGATGACCTCCTCCGGCGGGTTCCGACCGTCCACCCCGACGACCATGTCGAGCAGAGGGATGAAGACGAACACGACGAAGGGGGCGACGAACCACGCCACGACGGCGGCGGTGCCCCACCCGGCGTGGGAGAACCACGAGAACAAGCCGAGAGAGATGAACAGGGCGCCGGCGGGGATGAGCCCGAGCAGCCACAGGTATCGCTTGCCGTCAGTCCAGGGGTACGGCTGCGCCGCGGTCTCCCCTGCCTGGAGGTCGGTGTGCATCACAAGTCTCCCTTGATCGAGCCCGGCGGCGTGTGTCGCACGCCACCTAGTGGGTCAAATCTAGACAAACATCAGCCGTTTGTCTAGACAGGGACCCTCTTTTTGTCCAGAGACCTCGTCGGGCACCCCGCCACGCAGGCCCGCCGCCGTGCGCCCGCTCGACCGTGGGCCGGAACTGACTCACGAGTAAGTTAGGATCGGCGCGTGCCCAAGACCCTGCTGCACCGCTACACCTCCAGCCCCCGCGCGTTCCCCCTGCTGGCTTCGCTGTACCCCCCTCTGCTCGGGTCCGGGATCCGCATCCGGCACATCGCCCCGGATTGGACCCGCGGGGAGCTGAGCATGCACGTCGCACCGTGGACCGCCAACACCAACGGCACCGCGTTCGGCGGCGCACTGTTCGCCGCGACCGACGTCCTCTACGGGGCCCTGCTGTCCGGGCAGCTCGGTGGCGGGTACCAGGTGTGGACCAAGAGCGCGACGATCGACTTCCGGGCCCCCGGCCGGGGCCGACTGCGGTGCGTGGTGGACGTCCCCGGCCCGGAGGCGGACGCCATCAGGGAGCGACTGGCCGACCATCCGAGCACCAGCGTCGTCCACACCGCGGTGGTGAGCGACAGCCGCGGCACGACGGTCGTGGAGGCGCAGCACACCATGTTCATCCGACGGAAGAGCTGACCGAAGGCGATCCGGCCCGAGGCGCGTAGGATTATCCGGTCCCCGGCCCTCCTCGGAAAGGACTCCCGTTGGGAGCCACCCCGCTCGCCTGGTCGCTGTCCGTCGGTCTGATCGTCGGACTTCTCCTGTTCGACTACTTCTTCCACGTTCGCAAGGAGCACATCCCGACGCTCAGGGAGTCGGCAATCTGGTCGGCGATGTACGTGGGGATCGCGATCGTCTTCGGCTTCCTCGTGTGGATCTTCGGCGGAAACCAGATGGGCGTCGAGTACTTCGCCGGTTACATCACCGAGAAGGCGCTCTCGGTGGACAACCTGTTCGTCTTCCTGCTCCTGCTGACCAGCTTCAAGGTCCCGCGCGCGGGACAGCAGAAGGCACTCCTGTTCGGCATCGTGTTCTCGATCATCGCCCGGACCGGGTTCATCTTCGTCGGCGCGGCGCTGCTCAACGCGTTCAGCGCGCTGTTCTACGTGTTCGGACTGTTCCTCATCATCACCGCGGGCCGTCTCCTGGCCGAGGACGACGAGGACGACGACGCCGACAACGTCGTGGTGCGCCTGGCCAAGAAGTTCATCCCGGCGACCGATCACTACGACCACGACAAGCTGTTCACCATCGAGAACGGCAAGAAGGTCGTGACGCCGATGATGATCGTCATGGTGGCGATCGGCGGCACCGACATCATGTTCGCGCTGGACTCGATCCCCGCGATCTTCGGCCTCACCCAGAACGTCTTCATCGTCTTCACCGCGACCACGTTCTCGCTGCTCGGCCTGCGCCAGCTGTACTTCCTGTTGGACGGCCTCCTCGACCGCCTCGTCTACCTCAAGTACGGCCTCGCGGCGATCCTGGGCTTCATCGGCGTCAAGCTGATCCTCCACGCCCTGCACGAGAACAACCTGCCGTTCATCAACCAGGGCGAGCACGTCGACGTGGTGGAGGTACCGACCTACCTGTCACTGGGCGTCATCGTGGCCGTGCTCGTGGTGACCGTCGTGGCCTCGCTGGTGAGCCCGGCCGGGAAGGCGCTCACCGTGCTCGGGAACCTCAAGCGGCACTCGCACGAGTACCTCAACAAGAACTTCACCGACGACCCCGTCGAGCGCGCCAAGCTGTGGGCCAAGATCCTCGACAACGAGGACAAGCTCAAGTCGATCGATCGGAAGTACTTCGGCTCCGAGGGCGACGTCTGGGAACTCGAACAACTGCTGCGGCGGGTCTGGGACGATCACGCCCGTTACGAGCGCGCCACGGACTACACCCGCTGACCGACCACACCAGCCGACCGGCCTCTACGCGCTCCGTCCGGCCCACATCCCGAGGGGATCGGCGACCGGTTCCCCGGGGAGCGGCGGGAGCAGCAGGGCCCCCGGCCACAGTGACCGCAGCGCCGGGAGCACGCCATCCAGACCCGGGTCGCAGATCCGGGTGTGCGGCGCGAGAACGGCGCCGGCCGCGTGGGTGGCGCGTCCGGGCACGGCGGGCCCCCGCGCGT
>NZ_JAALDZ010000285.1:0-6637 GCF_014145125.1 Dietzia sp. CQ4
CCGCGCTGGCCGCCCACCTGCGCCGCCACCGGGGCATCGCCGCCGCGGACCCGCTGCTGTTCGACAGCTCGCGCTCGGCGATCGCGGCCCTGTGTTCGGCGTTCGTCGCGGCTCACGGCCCGGTCGCGTTCCACACGGAGGACCCCGGCTACCGGGGGGCGCTGCTGATGGCCCGTGAGCAGGACCTCGAGGTGCGGTTCCACCCCGCGGAGCCCGGCGGTCTCGACTCGGCGAGGCTGGGCTCCGATCGGGCGATCGTCTTCACCACCCCCGCGCATCAGTTCCCGCTGGGGCACCGCATGAGCGTGGACCGGCGGGTGGCGCTGGTCGACTGGGCGCGGCGCACGGGGTCGCTGGTGATCGAGGACGACTACGACGGCGAGTTCCGCTACGGCGTCGCCCCGCTGCCGGCGCTCGTCACCCTGCCCGCCGCGGCCGACCACGTGGCGTACGTGGGGACGTCGTCCAAGTCGGTGGCCCCCGACCTGCGGGTGGCGTGGTGCCTGCCGCCGGGCGCGTTGCGCCGTGAGGTCGAGCGCTGGCTTGTCGTGCACCGGCGCGGCCCGTCGACGCTGCCCGCGGAGGCGATGGGGGCGTTCATCGACTCCGGCGCGATGGACCGCCACCTGGCGCGGGCGGCGCGGGTGTACAGCGACCGCCGTCACCGCCTGGTGGCCGCGCTCGCGCGGGAGTGTCCCCACCTCGACGTGACGGGTGTAGAGGCCGGGTTGCACCTGTGTGTGTTGCTGCCCGGGTACGACGACGACGAGGTGGTGCGCGAGCTCGAGCGGGCCGGCTGGCGCACCCGGTCGCTGAGCGGGCAGTCCGCGCGGTACGCGGTTCCGGGGCTGGTGCTGAGCTACTCGCGACTCGTCGCACGTGACGCGGACGAGTTCGCCGCGCGGCTGCGGCAGGTGATCGACGGCAGGTGATCGACTACAGGTGATCGACGACAGGTGATCGGCGGCGCCGGATCGGCGGCAGGTGCGCCGGGGCGGTTCGCCTCAGCGGGTGCGGGCCGAGGAGTGCGGCCTTACAGTGGCCGCGAGGTTCGTACCGAGCTCAGAGGAGACGCACGATGGGCACATCATTCTGGCGACGCACGACGATCGATCCCCCGGTGGCGGAGTTCCCCGAGGGTGAGCACGTGGACATCGTGGTGGTGGGGGCGGGTTTCACCGGCCTGATCACCGCCCTGATCGCGGCCGCGCGGGGCAGCTCCGTGGTGGTGCTGGAGGCCCACACCGTGGGCGCCGGCGCCAGCGGTTCGACCACGGCCAAGGTCTCGGTCCTGCAGGGGACCCGGTTGTCGACCATCCGCTCGCACCACGGTCTCGAGACCGCCCGCGCCTACGCGGAGGCCAACCAGTACGGCCTGGACTGGTGGGCGGAGTTCTGCGGGTCCCACGGGGTGGACGTGCAGCGACCCCGGGCGGTCACCTTCTCGCGCAGCCTCAAGGGGACCAGCACCCTGCGCTCGGAGAAGCGCACGCTCGACGCCCTCGGACTGCCCGCCCGGTGGTACGACCGGATCGACGTGCCGTTCCCCGCCCGGGCCGCCGTGGAACTGCCCGATCAGATGCAGCTCGACCCCGTCGAGGCGCTCGCGGCTCTGGTCCGCGCCACGACGGCGCTCGGTGTCCGGATCGTCGAGCACTCCCGTGTCACCGGACTGGACGTGCGGGGGCAGGACGGGGACGCCCACGTGGAGGTGCGCAGTGACGGCGGCACCTGCTCGGCGCGGGACGTCGTCCTGGCCACCGCGTCCCCGGCCCTGGACCGTGGCCCCACCGCGGCGTCGATGGAGGCCGAGCGGTCCTACCTGTGCGCGTTCGAGTACCCCGGCGGGCTGCCGGAGGGGATGTACGGCTCGGTCGAGAGCCCGGTCCGCTCCCTGCGGACCGTGCCCGTGGGGGACCGCGAGGTCCTGCTGGTGGGCGGAAACGGCCACCGCACCGGAACGGCCGCGGGCACCGACTCCAAGATCGACTCGCTGCGCGAGTACGCCGCCAAGCACTTCCCCGGCGCCGAGTTCACCCACGGCTGGTCCGCGCAGGACTTCCACCCGGTCACGCTGGTGCCCAAGTCCGGCCCCATGCCGTGGGGGAAGGGTCGGGTGCACTTCGCCGGTGGGTACAGCAAGTGGGGACTGACGGGCGCGCCGGCGGCGGCGGGCATCATGGTGGACCGGCTCAGCGGGCGTGAGCCCCGGGTCTCCTTCGGCAAGCCCTCGGTCACGGGCGTCCTGCGTACCGCGGTCTCGCTGTACGCGGACCTCCCGGTGCAGCTCGCGGCCACCGCCGCTCAGGCGACGGTGCGCCGGCCCCGGCCGACCCTCCGGCCGATCGGCGAGGCGACCGGGGACGACGGCCGGACCTGCAAGGTCGGGCTCCTGTGCCCGCACATGGGCGCCGCGCTGAGTTGGAACGAGGCGGAGCGGTCGTGGGACTGCCCGTGGCACGGGTCGCGGTTCTCGGCGTGTGGCGAACTCCTCGAGGGCCCGGCGACTCGGGACCTCAAGCGCTACGACGAGATCTGACCCGGCCCCCGATTGGACGGTCGTCCAACTCTCTGGGGGGCTCCCACGACCACCCGGGACAGAGGAACGCCCCGGCCCGACCCGTGACGGGTCGAGCCGGGGCGCGGCCGTGTTACCGGTCCTGTCGTGCCTGTCAGGCCGGGGGCATCATGACCCCGTCGATGGCGTGGATGACGCCGTTGGTGGCGGGCACGTCGGTCTGGATGACGGTGATGCGGTTGCCCGCTCCGTCCACCAGCATGACGGTCTCGCCCTCCACCTCGATGGTGAACTCGCCGCCCTGGAGGGTCTCGACGGTCTCGCCGTCCATTCCCATGACGTCCTCGGCCATGACGTCGCCCTCGATCACGTGGAACTGCAGGATCTGGGCCAGGTCACCGGTCGGATCGGCGAGGAGCTCGTCGAGCTGGCCGTCAGGCAGCGCCGCGAAGGCCTCGTCGGTCGGAGCGAACACCGTGAAGGGGCCGGGACCCTCGAGGGTCTCCACCAGGCCCGCGGCCTCGAGCGCCTGCGTGAGGGTGGTGAAGTTCCCCGCGGCCATCGCGGTCTCGACGATGTTGCCGGTGGCCGCCGGCTCCTCCGTCATCTCCTCCTCGGTCGTCTCCTCGGTGGTCATCTCCGTGGTCATGGTGGTCTCTTCAGTGGTGGTGGCGTCGTCGGCCGTGTCGTCCGTGCCGCACGCCCCCATGAACACTGCGAGTCCGATAGCTCCCGTTACTGCGATCGTCCGCTTCATGAGCAACCTTTCGTCTTGGGTCGGGGGTAACCCCAGTGTGGGGGGATGTCCGCGACAGATGTAACCGGTGAGACGGAATCGTTGTAGTGCCGTTAACCTCGGCGACGCATCCCCGATCCCCAACGGAGCGACTCGTCAGGGCGCGCGACCGACGGGCGCCGTGACACGCTGAGGTCGTGAAGACCCCGGTACCTGACTATCTGCTCGAGATCCGCGACCTGTGTTCGACGGGCGCGGACGGGCACCTCGCCGACTACATCCCCGAACTCGCCGCCGTGGACCCGGATCGGTTCGCCGTGGCCGCCTGCACGATGGACGGCGTCGTGTACACCGCCGGCGACGCGGACGCCGAGTTCACCATCCAGTCGATGAGCAAGCCGTTCGCCTATGCGCTGGCGCTGCGCGACCGCGGGATCGAGGCGGTGTTGGAGAAGGTGGCCGTGGAGCCGTCCGGGGACGCGTTCAACCAGATCTCCCTGGAGAGGATCAGCGGGCGGCCCCGGAATCCCATGATCAACATCGGGGCCATCACCACCCACACCCTGGTCGGACCGGTCGGCGCCACCGAGGGCGAACGTGACGAGGCGCTGGCCGCCGGGTTGTCGTCCTTCGCCGGTCGGCGGCTGGAGGTGGACGCGGCCGTGATGAACTCCGAGCTGCGCACCGCGTTCCGGAACCGGGCGATGGCCAACCTGGTCCGGGCCAGCGGGATCATCGAGGACGACCCGGACGAGGCCGTGCGCGGGTACACCCGCCAGTGCGCCTACCGGGTGACCGTCCGCGACCTGGCGGTGATGGCCGTGACCCTGGCGACCGGCGGGATCAACCCCGTCACCCGTGAGCGCGTCGTCTCCGCGCCGGTGGCCCGGCAGGTACTGGCGGTCATGGCCACGTGCGGGATGTACGACGCGGCCGGCGACTGGATGTCCACTGTCGGGATCCCCGCGAAGAGCGGGGTGTCCGGCGGGATCTTCGGTGCCCTGCCCGGCCAGGTGGGCCTCGGTGTCTTCTCGCCCCGGCTCGACGAGCACGGCCACAGTGTCGAGGGGGTCCGGACGTTCGAGCGGCTCTCGCGCGATCTGGAACTCCACCTGATGAACACCACGGTGACCGAGGTCGAGGCCGTCCGCTCGGTGCGGTTCGACGAGATCAGCGGCAGGCGCACCTTCCGTCTGCAGGGGCCGATGACGTTCGCGAGCGCCGAACAGGTGTTGCGTCGGCTGGCCGAGATCCCGCCGGGTGACGGCGAGGTGACCCTCGATCTGAGCCGGGTCTCCTCGGTCAACGCGAGCGCGCGCCGCATGTTGCTCGAGTCCATGCGGCGGCTGTCGCTGGACGGGCACCTGGTGGGACTCGCGGATCCCGGCCGCCGTCTGCCCGACCCGGACTTCGGGGACGGGTCCCGACCGGTCACCCGGCGGGCGGCCCGCTGACGCCTCGTCGGCCGGGGTTCACGCGCCGACGCCTGCGTCGGACAGCGCGATGCGCACGGTGTCCGGGGCTGTCCTCATGGAGTACTCGAACGCCGCCACCCGGCGGGTGCTGCTCATGAAGTGGGCACCCAGCCCCGCGAGATCGACGGCCGTCGGAAGGATCGGGACCACCGTGGTGCCCCGCGCGCGGACGACCGCGATCTCGGCGGCCAGTTGCGCGGACATCGGTCGTCGGATCAGGCGGTGTTCGAGCCGGCCGCCGGGTCCGGGCACACGGACGCCGGGAGCCGACGCCATGGGAGCGATCACGTAGATGAGGTCCGCGTCCTCGGGCGAGAGCAGATCCACGGAGGCGGTCGACCCCATTCCGCCGTCGACGAAGATGCGGTCGCCGATGGGGACCGGGGTCATCCACCCGGGGGTCGACCAGGACGCGCGCAGCGCCTCGCCGACGGTCGCGATCGGCGAACCCGGTGCGCCGAACACGACCCGCTCACCGGCGCGGATGTCGTAGGCGACCATCCGGGCGGCGGGGTGGGGCAACCAGGAGCCCACCTCGAACCCCTCGGCCAACCGCTGCAGCCATCCCATGTCGCCTCGACCGCTGGGGGCGATCCCGGCGTAGGCGGCCAGGCCGGAGTGCGTGCGCAGCAGTCCGGGATTGAGCAGGGGTGGCCGGGGCAGCGGCGGCCTGCCGGGCGGGGTGGACGCGATGTGCTCGCGGAGCCTGGGGTCCTGGGCCCGTCCGCGCTGCATGTCCACCAACTCGTCGACCCCGACGCCGCCGCCCACCATGGTCACCAACTCGGCCCCCGCCGAGGTGCCCAGCAGAACGTCGGCGTCGCGGGGATCGAATCCGGTCTGCTCGGCGAGGGCGTGCATGGCCGCGATCGCCCAGGCGCCCCCGATGGTGCCACCGCATCCGAGGACGAGGGCGGTTCGGGTCATTCGAGGCCTCCTGAGGTGGCAGGGCACCGGGATCGGTGGGTGCGGTGGTGAGGGACCTCAGTCCCGGGGGTCGAGCACGAAGACGGGGATCGTCCGCTCGGTCTTCTCCTGGTAGTCGCGGTAGTCGGGGTACACCGCGACCGCCCGATCCCACCATAGGTCGCGTTCCGCACCGGTCACCTCGCGGGCGACGAAGTCACCGACCCGGTCCTTGTCCCGCACCTCAACGTGCGGGTGGGCCTTGATGTTCCAGTACCAGACCGGATGGGTGGGTGCGCCGCCCAGGGAGGCGACGGCGGCGTAGGAACCGTCGTGCTCGACCCGCATCAGGGGGGTCTTGCGCAGCTTCCCCGACTTCTTGCCCACCGTGGTCACGATGACCACCGGCATGCCCGACAGCTCGGAGCCCGACGCCCCGTTGCTCTTCTCGTACTGCTCGACCTGGTCCCGCACCCACTTGCTGGGGCTGGGCTCGTACTCGCCGGACAACGGCATGATGGCCTCTCTCGTCAGTGCGATCCCGCTCGGTGGGTCGTCACCGAGGCGACATTACGCCCGACCCGGCGAGGGGCTCGGTGAACCTCCGGAGTGCCGCGATCACCGCGAGGTAGCGGGCGGACTGCACCGCGTCGAACCCGTGCTGCGCGCCGGGGAGTTCGGCGTAGACCACGGGGTTCGACGACCCGCCCCGCAGGTGCCGCACCAGCCTGCGCGAACCCTTGACCGGGGTGTACATGTCGTCGGTACCGTGGATGATCGCGATCGGGGGCGCGCCCTCCGCCGGGTGGCGGACCGGGTCGGAGAGGTCCTTGGTCGCCGCGCCCAGACGGCCGTAGTAGCCGTAGAGCCCGATCGCACCCGCCAGGGAGGTGTCCAGGTCCTCGAAGCCGGGTTGGAATCTCGGGTCGCCGGCGGTCAGAGCGGTCATCATGGCGATGTGCGCGCCGGCCGAGCTGCCCGCAACCACGATCGGGGCGTCCG
>NZ_JAALDZ010000286.1:0-7016 GCF_014145125.1 Dietzia sp. CQ4
CCGCCGCCACCTCCGGGGATGCCCGGCCCGCCTGAGCCCGCCGCCGCCTCCGGGGATGCACGCTCGCCTGCCCTGCGGGTCGCGCGTGCGTGCATCGCGACGAGCGGATGCGGAGCGGGTGGACGGACGAGCGGACGTGGAGCGGGTGGACGGGCGAGCGGATGTGGAGTGGGGACGAGCGCGCGACCCGCGCGCGAGGGCGTGCGATGCCGTTTGCGTGCCGTTTGGGGATTTCCTCCAGTAAGAGCCTGGTCGAGCGCCGGAACTGCGCGGATAGTGCTCCATGCACTTGGCCATCCGCACAACGCCGGTCCCACGTCGATTCTTCGTTAAGGCGGTGCATTCACTAGGCTCAGCGTGTTCACATGACAAATGAAGAGGGAGAGGGGCAGATTTGCTGAGCTCTACAGCGCTGAGCGCAACGGCCGTGGTTCTACTTCTGGTGTTGTTCTACGGCGGCACCATGGTCATGTCCACACGGATCGCCAAGAGGAAAGAGAACGCCGACAGTTTCATGACCGCCGGCCACAAGATCGGGTTCGGGATCTCGGCGGCGTCGATGACCGCCACGTGGATCTGGGCGTCCTCCATGTACGCCTCGGTCAACTCCGGATACCTCTACGGCATTTCAGGGCCGATCCACTACGGGTTCTGGGGAGCCCTGATGATCCTGTTCATCTATCCCTTCGGTAAACGCATCCGCGAGGTCGCCCCGCAGGCGCACACCCTGGCCGAGGTCATGTTCGCCCGCCACGGTAGGTCCTCCCAGTTCATGCTGGCCGGATCCAACATCCTGGGTTCCGTCATCTCGTTGACGTCGAACTTCATCGCCGGCGGCGCGCTGATCTCGATGCTCAGCCCGTTCAGCTTCATCCAGGGCGTGATCGTGATCGCCGCGGGCGTCCTGCTCTACACCCTGTGGTCCGGTTTCCGCGCCTCCGTGCTCACCGACTTCGCGCAGGTACTGGCGATGCTCGGCGCGGTGATCATCATCGTGCCGTCGATGTTCTTCTTCCTCGGTGGAGTCGACCTGTTCACCACCGGGGCCCAGAACCTGACCCCGCAGCAGCAGTCGTTCTTCTCCTCGGATGCGTTCCTCAACCAGGGTGCTCCGTACATCGCTGCCGTCCTCGCCTACGCGATCGGCAACCAGACCATCGCCCAGCGGCTGTTCGCGGTCCGCGAAGACCTGATCAGGCCGACCTTCATCACGGCGACCATCGGGTACGGCGCCACGATCATCGGCATCGGTATGGTCGGCGTGCTCGCCCTCTACGCGGGGATCGATCCCGTCGACGGCGACCCGAACAACGTGCTTCCCCAGGCGGCGGCCGAGTACCTGCCCGGTGTCCTGGTGGCGGTGTTCTTCATCATGATCATCGGTTCGCTGTCCTCCACCGCGGACTCGGACCTGTCCGCGATGTCGTCGATCGCGATGAGCGACCTGTACGGGCAGGGCATGCGCGGCCGCGGCAAGGTGCCCAACCCCCGGGTGATGCTCGTCGTCGGCCGGATCACCATGGTCCTGGCCACGGTGGCCGCGTTGTTCTTCGCCAACATCCGGTTCAACATCCTCGATCTGTTGGTGTTCGTGGGCGCACTGTGGGGCGCACTGGTCTTCCCGGTGATCGCGAGCTTCTACTGGAAGAAGGTCACCAACTCGGCCTTCACCGTCTCCGTGCTGGTCGCCCTGGCGGTCTTCCTGCCCACCCGCTTCGGGCTGATCCCGGACTCCGGCGTGCTGGCATACGCCGTCGAGGCGCTCGCCGTGGTGGGTGTGGGCGTGGTCCTGGGTCTGATGGTGTTCGGCTTCCTGGGCCTCAGGCCGGCGCTCGTCGTGGCCGTGATCGCGTCACTCGGCAGCGCGCCGTTCATCCTCGGCTTCCTGCGTGACTACGACACGCTCACGGCCTCACTCGTCGCGTACGCGGTCAGCACGATCGTCTGCGTGGCGATGTCGTACCGCAGTTCGATGGACTACGACTTCGACGAGATCGCGCTGGCCACCGCCGATTACGACACCGACGCGGTGGCGGAGGAGCTCGCCGACGCCGACGCCAGGAACACGGCCGAGAACAAGAACGATGACGACGACGACGTCGTCCGCGTCTAGGAGAGGAACTGCAGATGACACCGATACTTCTGACGATCTACGTCCTGATCTGGCCCGTGATCGTGGCCGGCGTCCTCGCCGTCCTGGTGGGCGCCTTCATCAGGGAGGCCGCCGAGGCCAAGCGGGACGGCGTGCCGATCATCTGAGCGTGCTCGACGGCACTACGGGTGTGCCCCCTCGCCGATTCCGGTGAGGGGGCACACCCGTGGCAGGAGCGGGGTCGGTCAGCTGTGGAAGATCCGTCGGTAGGCCGCGTTCATGGCTGGTGCCGGCAGGCGCCGGTAGGCGTTGCGGGCGAGGTAGTTGGCCACGGCGCGGGGGCGGGAGATCATGCCGGCCTCGAGGAGCGTGCGCTGGATCGTGCGCTCGGAGGCCGTGAGCTCGCGACTCTTGCGGCGGGAGAACTGCTCGTGGGTGACGCGGAACTTCACCAGCGGTTCGGGCAGGTTGTGCAGGCGGTAGCCCGCGCCGATCAGGCGGATCATCAGGTCGTAGTCCTCCTGGTAGGGCACGTGGCGGTACCCGCCGACGGCGCGGATGGCGTCGGTGCGGGCCAGCAGGGACGGGTTGTTGACCGGGTTGTTGATGCGGGCGTAGCGGGCGATGTCCTCGTGTTCGGTGGGCAGGGCACGCATGGCTTTCGGGTGCTCCGGGTCGGCGTCGAACTCGAGCATCGCCGAACCCAGGACGTCCACCCCGAGCGCGCGGGCGGCGTCGAGTTGCCGCTCGAACCGCTCGGGCAGGGAGATGTCGTCGGCGTCCTGGCGGGCGACCCAACCGGTACGGACCTCGTCGAACCCGCGTTGTGACGCCGCGGCGGCGCCGAGGTTCTGGGGCAAGGCGAACCGACGTAGGTCCGGGGTGGAGTCCAATACCTCGAGCAGTGCGGGCGACAGGGGGCCGTCCTCCACCACGATCACCTCGGCGGGCTGAACGGTCTGCGCGTGCACGCTGTCCAGGGCGTCGCGGAGCTGCGAGGGCGCGATCGCGTGGTAGACGGTGAGAAGGACGGTCAGTTCGGGGTCACGCATCGGGGTCCTCGCGGTCGGGTCGAGTGGGGGAGGGCGGTCTGGCGGCGTCTGCGAGCAGTATCGCGAACGCGGCGATGCCGGTCAGACCCTGGGCGTTGCCCACGAGCCACTGCAGGAACTGGGCACCGGGGTCCAGGGGGGTCAGGGAGTAGGCGAGGTGGGTTCCTATCAGGTGGGCCGACACGAGGGCCGCCAACGCCAGGCGTACCGGAACGTGGCGGGTGGCGAGGAGCAACGGCAGGGCGATGAGCATCCCTGACCAATGGTGGGTCACGGCCACCGGTGAGCTCACGAACACGCCGAGGGAGATGAGCATCAGTGCGTCCACGGGGCGGTTGACCCGGGTGAGTCTCCAGGCGCCCCAGGCCGCGGCGGCGGCAGCGAGCAGGAAGACGCCGTAGACGGCGAGGTCAAGCGGGGCGCCGCTCACTCCGGCGCGAGCGAGCATGCCGCTCAGTGCCTGGTTGGGGACGTAATCGGGTGGGCCGCCGCGGTCGGTGAGGAAGAACTCGGTGGTCCAGAAGTATGCCGAATCGGCCGGGCGGACGAGGTGCCCCAGCACGACCGTGGCCGCCACGGCAACGACGGCGCGTGCGAGGGACGCCCAGTCACGGCGGACGAGGAACATCAACGCGAACGCGGCCGGGGTGATCTTGATCCCGGCCGCGAGTCCGAGAAGGACTCCGCGGAACCGGCGGGGGGTGAAGCCCAGGACGTCAGCGGTCACCATGAGGAACAGGAAGACGTTGATCTGGCCGAAGCCCAGGTTCGCGCGGATGGGCTCGAGCAGAAGCGCCACGCCGGTGAGCGCGAGCGCGACGGTCTTCGCACCGCGCAGGTGCAGGCGGACCGCCGCCATGGCCAGGATCGCCCACACGGCGGCGATCGTGGCGGCGGTCCAGATGAGCTGGGCGAGGGTGGCCCCGAGCGGCGCCAGGGGGACAAAGGCGATGGCGGCGAACGGCGGGTAGATGAACCTGAACCCGGAGCGGGTGGGAAAGTCCTCCGAGTACAGGTCGTGGCCGGACAGCAGGGCCCGGCCGGCGTCCTGGAACACCTGCAGATCCATCATGAACCCGGTGACGGCCTGCGTGATGACCACAACGGTCATCGCCACGCTGAGTGCCAGGCCCGCCGCCGGACTCACCGCGCGGCTTGTGGTCGGGGGTCTGCGCATCGGTCAGTGGCCGTCCCCGAGGTTGCCCGAGAGCTTGTCCAGACGGTCCTGGCTGGCGCCGTCCAGGCCGATGATCTCGACGGTCTTGTTCTTGGCCGCGTACTTGTGGGTGATCGCGTCCAGGGTGGCCACGGTGGAGGCGTCCCAGATGTCGGCATCGGTCAGGTCGATCACCACGTGCTCGGGATCGCCGGCGTAGTCGAACTGGTAGACCAGGTCGTTGCTCGAGGCCCAGAACAACTCGCCGTGGACGCGGTAGGTGCGGATGTCGATGGTGCCGTCGTGGTTGACGTCGAGCTCGGAGACCTTCTCCAGGCTGGTCATGTGCGCCACTCGCCGGGCGAACATGACCATCGCGGTGAGGACGCCGAGGATCACGCCGATGGCCAGGTTGTGAGTGATCACGGTGGCGGCCACGGTGACCGCCATGACGATGGTCTCCGGCAGGGGCATCAACCGCAGGGTGCGGGGATGGATGGAGTGCCAGTCCATGGTGGCCACCGAGACCATGATCATCACCGCGACCAGTGCCGCCATGGGGATCAGCCCGACGACGTCGCCCAAGGCCACCACGAGGATCAGCAGGAAGATCCCGGCCAGCAAGGTGGACAGCCGGGTGCGTGCGCCGGACTGCTTGACGTTGATCATGGTCTGGCCGATCATCGCGCAGCCACCCATGCCGCCGAAGAAGCTGGTGACGATGTTGGCGACGCCCTGTCCCCAGCCCTCGCGGGTCTTGTCGCTGCGCACCTCGGTGATGTCGTCGACGAGCTTGGCGGTCATCATGGACTCCATGAGCCCGACCAGGGCCATGGCGAACGCGTACGGGGCGATGATCTGCAGCGTCTCCACGGTCCACGGGACGTCGGGGATGAACAGCGACGGCAGTGAGCCGGGCAGTTCCCCCTGATCGCTGACGTTCGGCATGCTCCAGCCGAAGAGCACGACCACGCCGGTGATCGCGACGATCGCGATCAGCGGGGCGGGTACCGCAGCGGAGAGCCGAGGGAAGAAGACCATGATCCCAATGCCGACCGCGACCATCGGGTAGACCAGCCACGGAACACCCAGCAGGTGTGGGATCTGGGCGGTGAAGATCAGGATGGCCAGGGCGTTGACGAACCCGACCATGACTGACCGGGGGATGAACCGCATGAGCCTGCCCACGCCGATCAGGCTGAGGACCACCTGGATGATGCCCGCCAGCAGCACGGTGGCGATGAAGTAGTCGAGCCCGTACTCGCGCGCCACGGGAGCGATGACCAGGGCTATCGCGCCGGTCGCGGCGGAGATCATCGCCGGGCGCCCTCCGGTGAAGGCGATCGTCACGGCCATGGTGAACGAGGCGAACAGTCCGACCCGGGGGTCCACTCCGGCGAGGATGGAGAACGAGATGGCTTCGGGGATCAGCGCGAGCGCCACGACGAGGCCGGCCAGCACCTCGGTGCGCAGTCTCCGGGGAGAGGAGAAGGCGTATCTGAACGAGGCGAGGACGCCGACCGGGGCCAGGTCGCCGCTGCTGGTCGATCCGGGTACGCCGGCGTGGGTGGGTGCTGTCACGAAGGGGAGTCCTGTCCGCGGAGGGCGATGGGCACACTCTCCCGTAACGGGAGGTTTGAAACCTACCGTAACGGTAGATTGCCGCCTCGACGAACTCGGGCCCCTCCGTGAGGGGTGGCCGGCGACCGCCTCAGGCCAGGAGCGAGGCGTCCACGTCGTCCCACGAGCTCGCTCCGCACAGGGACAGCGTGAGGTCGATCTCCGCGAGCAGGTTGTCGAGCACCTCGCCGACCCCCTGCTGCCCGGCGATGGCGAGCCCGTAGATGTGCGGCCGACCGATCGTCACGGCGTCCGCGCCACACGCCATGGCCTTGACCACGTCCGTGCCGTTGCGGATGCCGGAGTCCAGTAGCAGGGTCGGCTCGGGGCCGACGGCCTCGCGGATGCGCACGAGGGCGTCCAGCGTGCCGATGGACCCGTCCACCTGGCGGCCGCCGTGGTTGGAGACCATGACCGCGTCGACGCCCATGTCAAAGGCCCGCTGGGCGTCCTCCGGGTGCAGGACGCCCTTGAGGACGACCGGCAGTCGCGTCCGGTCCCGCAGCGTGGCGATGTGGTCCCAGTTCAGTGCCGGGTTGGAGAACGTGTCGAGGAAGGTCTGGACGGCGGCGCGGGTCTCGGGGGCGGTGAGGTTCCTGCGGAACGCGCCCGGGTGGTTCCGGGCCATCTCGAGCAGCGTCACGACGGCCTTCGGCGTGACCTTGACCGCGTCGGGGTCCGTGCCGGCGCCGGCGGCGGCCTCACGCGCGACCCGGTCGGCCACCATCTCGGCGAAGCGGGGGTCGGAGGTGTACTGGGCGATCCCGACCCCCCTCGTGAACGGGAGCGATCCCAGGTCGAGATCCCACGGCCGCCAGCCGAGCGTCGTGGTGTCGAGGGTGACGACCAGCGCCCCGGCGCCCGCGGCCTCCGCCCGGGAGATGAAGCTGTCGACAAGCTGCTCGTCCCTGCTCCAGTACAGCTGAAACCAGCGCGGCCCGTCCTTCATCGCCGCGGCAGTGGCCTCCATCGGCGACGAGCCCTGGGAGGACAGGATGTACGGCAGTCCGCGCTCGGCCGCGGCGCGCCCGATGTGGACGTCGGCGTCGCGACGCACCAGGCCCGCGGCGCCGATCGGCGCGACCAGGACGGGCGC
>NZ_JAALDZ010000287.1:0-3458 GCF_014145125.1 Dietzia sp. CQ4
CGAGCCCATCGCCCCGCCGCCGCCCGCGCCGGTCTACGCACCCCCTCCGGCACCGGCCCCGCAGGCGACCTACTTCGCCAACTGCGACGCGGCGCGCGCGGCGGGCGCGGCCCCGATCATGCGCGGAGAACCGGGGTACGCGCCGAAACTGGACCGGGACAACGACGGTGTCGCCTGTGAGTAGCGAGCGGTACTGGTGAGATATCCGCGGGCGGAGTAAAGTCCGAGACATCTCAATATGAAGATCTGTTCATCTGGCTAAGGAAGCCGCCATGGGCCCACGACCGACGTCGGCATTGCCACTCGTCGCGGTGGTTCTCGCCATCACGACGGCGTGCGTCCAGGACGGTGGCGAGAACCCCGCGGCTCAGCAGAACGTCCCCGGGGTCATCGAATCCAACTCGCCCGACGCCGAGCCGTCCACGATGAACCCGCAGCGACTGGACGACTCCGTGGTGTTCCTCATGGCCACGGTGTCCGGCTACGTCCTGGACCCGGGAAGCGGGGAGGGCGACGACGTCCGGTCCACCGAGGTGACGGCTGTGCGGACGTGCACCGGATGGATGGCGGGCGGGAACGGCGAGATCATCACCGCCGGGCACTGCGTCGGTCGGGACGAGGGTCGTGGCGCCGTGATCGAGTCCTACCTCGACGATCACGACGTCGCCGACGAGGCCGCCCTGGACGCCGAGGTCGACATCCGGGTGATGGCGGGCCAGCCCGACGTCGACGGTGCCACCATCACCGATTGGGTGACGGTCCGGATCGCCGACGTGATGCCGGCCGAGCGGGGCGATCTGGCGCTGTTGCGGATCGACGGGCCTGCTGCCGACCCTCGACCGCCCGCGCTGCCGATCGCCGATGACGACCCGCGACCCGGGGACAGGATCACCGCGATCGGGTTCCCCGGCGCCGGGGGAGACGTCGCGGAGGAGACGGTCATCCAGCCGCCGTCGTTCAAGTCCGGCTCGGTCTCCACCCGGCGGGCGTCACCGAGGGGAGTGGAGGGGTACGAGATAGACGCCGACCTCAGCCCCGGCATGGCCGGCGGCCCCACGGTCGACGAGCGGGGCCGGGTGGTCGGGGTAAACTCATACGCCATCCGAGGGGGCTACCAGGCGTCCAACGTCATCACGGGGACCTCCGACCTGAGGCGGTTCCTCGCCGACAACGGGGTCTGGTGACCGGTCGCCGGTCAGTCGCCGGCGTCCGCCAGCAGGCCGTAGAGGCGTTTGCGCAGGGCGACCAGCTCCTCGGTCGCCGCGGCACCGGTGGCGGGGTCGCCTGTCTGGACGATGGCCCGCACGGCCATGGCGGCCTCGCCGAACGCCTTCCACAGGTCGGCGTCGCCGCCGAGTCGCGAGGCCGCCTCCTCGGTGGCGTCGTCCCATGGCGCGGGCCGGTCCGCGAGCTGCTCCACCTCGGCGCGCCCGGCGTCGGTGAGCTGGTAGTGCTTGGGTCCGGCGTCCTCCGCGGGCCCGATGAGACCCTCGTCCTCCAGCAGCGACAGGGCCGGGTAGACCGCCCCGGAGCTGGGGCGCCAGGTGCCGCCACTGCGCTCGGCGAGCTCGCGGATGATCCCGTATCCGTTCAGGGGTCCCTCCGCCAGCAGCAGGAGCGCGCCGTGCCGGACGTCCCCTCGTCGTCGTCGCCGCTGGTGGCCCCGCCGCATCCCACGTCCCTCGTCGAACGGGCCGAAGGGCCCACCGGGGCCGAACGGACCGCCCGGGCCGAATGTCCCACCGGGACCGAACGGCCCGCCGGGTCCGAAGGGCCCTGCGCCTCCGGCGTGGTCGTGGCGTCGGCCCCGGTGGTGTCCGCGCAGAGGGCCGGGGCGGCCGCCACGCCGGGGGTGCCCGCCCCGACTCCGGGCGCCCGGGGGACCGAAGTCGCCCGGTTCGTGTGCGTCGTCGATGTGCATCGCCGACTCCTTCCGTCCTGGGCGCCCGGTAGGCGCCCGTCTGTCGAAGAGTATTCGCGACACTCGATAGAATGTCAACGACATATCTTTACGAACCTGGTGTGAGGGACGACCGCCCGGTCGGGCAGGATGGGGGTCGACGCGGGGAACACACAGGTGGGCCCGCGCGTTGACCAGTACGAGTGATTCGTCGGTGACCCGGCGGGGACTCTCGATCAACGACCTTCCCCGACAATCCGAAGGGACCTCGATGCGCACCAGCAGCAATCCGGTCTTCAGTTCCCTGTCCCAGGACAGCGCGCGTGGCGCCACCCAACTCGGTGGTGCCGGACGCGCGGGCTTCCAGCAGGGTCAGTACGGCCAGCAGGGTTTCGGTGCCCAGCCCGGGTACGACGCCCCCCAGGCCCATCCGCAGTTCGACGCGGACACGCGGCCCATGACGATCGACGACGTTGTCACCAAGACCGCCACGACCCTGGGTCTGCTCAGCATCGTGGGCGTGATCGCGTTCTACATGATCAGCATCAATCCCGGCCTGCTGTTCCCGCTGCTGCTCATCGGCGGTATCGGCGGTCTCGTCGTGGTACTCGTCGCCACCTTCGGCCGCAAGATGGATTCGGCCCCCGTGACCCTGACCTACGGCGCCCTCGAGGGACTGTTCGTCGGTGCGGCCACCTACCTGTTCACCGCCGACCTCCAGGGCGGTGGCGTGCTGGGTGCCGTCGGCGCGGCGATCCTCGGCACCATCGGTGTGTTCGTGGGCATGCTGTTCGTCTACAAGACCGGCGCCGTGCGCGTGACCCCCAAGTTCACGCGGTTCCTCACCGCCGCCATCGTGGGCGTGCTGTTCGCGGCGCTCGGCAGCATCCTGCTGAGCTTCTTCACCGGTGGCTCCAACCCGCTGTACAACGGCGGCCCCATCGCGATCGGCTTCTGCCTCCTGTGCATCGGCCTGGCCGCGTTCAGCTTCCTGCTCGACTTCGACAACGCCGACCGCCTCGTGCGCGCCGGCGCCCCCAACAAGATGGCGTGGGGCGTCGCGCTCGGCCTGACCGTCACCCTGGTCTGGCTGTACATCGAGATCCTGCGTCTGATGAGCTACTTCCGCGACTGATCAGCGCGAGCGGCCGAGCGCGGCCAGCGGTTGCGCTGCCCGGCCACCCCGATCGATCCTGCTGCCCCGATCCCCTCACCAGGGGGTCGGGGCAGTCGCTATTTCGGGAGTGTCCGGTCGGCCGCGCTCCCGCGCTTCCGCGTTCCCGCGATCCCGCGTTCCCGCGCCCGGGTGGCAGGAGCGGCCTGGACGTGCCCGGCGAGATCAGCACGCTCTGCCTCCCGCCGACTGGTCAGACGTGCTCACGTTCACCCAGGATGCGGGCGCAGAAGAGCCGCATCTCTGACCACTCGGCGGGGCGAGCGGAAGGCGATCGATCTGACTGCCGAGGGCGCAACGAAAAGAGCGTTCCGACCACCGTCTCCTGGGCAGTTTCAGCGAGCTAGCGCAACACCGTCGATTAGTTCGGTCATCTTCGCATGG
>NZ_JAALDZ010000288.1:0-4308 GCF_014145125.1 Dietzia sp. CQ4
GCCGCCGCCCTGCCCTTGACGACCTTGGCCTGGAACCCCGCCCGTGACCTCGAGACCTGGGCGTCGAGCGCGGCCACCCGGCCCTGCATGGGCGCCCGCCAGCTGTGGCAGACCGCCAGCGCCAGGGCGTCCGCGGCGTCCGCCGGGCTCGGGGGCTTCTGGAGGCCGAGGATCCGCGTGATCATCAGGGTCATCTGCTTCTTGTCGGCGCGACCGCTGCCCGTGACGGCGGCCTTGACCTCGGAGGGGGTGTGGAACGCGACCGGGATGTCCCGGTACGCCGCGGCCATGGCCACGACCCCGGCCGCCTGCGCCGTGCCCATCGCGGTGGACACCTGGTTCTGGGCGAACACACGCTCGATGGCCACCACGTCGGGCCGGTGAACGGCCATCCACTCGTCGGCCACCTCGTGCACCGCCCGCAGGCGACGCTCGAGCGGTTCGTCCGCACTCGTCCGCACCACGTCCACGTCGAGAGCGGTGACGGCGCGGCCCGGTGCCGTCTCGATCAACGCGAGACCGCACCGGGTCAGCCCGGGGTCCACTCCCATGACGCGCATCGAACCTCCGCCGACCAGTGGTAGAACCTACGTTCGAGACCCTACCAGCGACGCGGCCGTCAGGAGTCCAGGGCCGCCAGCACGTCGTCGGGGATATCCACGTTCGAGTAGACGTTCTGGACGTCGTCGGAGTCCTCGAGCGCGTCGATCAGGCGGAAGATCTTCCCCGCCCCCTCGGCGTCGACGGTGACCTCGACGGAGGCCCGGAAGCCCGACTCGGCCGAGTCGTAGTCGATCCCGGCCTCCTGGAGCGCCGTGCGGACCTGGACGAGGTCGGTGGGTTCGCAGATGACCTCGAAGCGGTCGCCGAGGTCGTTGACCTCCTCGGCCCCCGCCTCGAGCACCGCCATCAGGACGTCGTCCTCCTCGAGCTCGCCCTTGTCCAGGACGATCTCACCCTTCCGGGCGAAGAGGTAGGCCACGGAGCCCGGGTCGGCCAGGTTGCCGCCGTTGCGGGTCATGGCCGTGCGGACCTCCATGGCCGCGCGGTTGCGGTTGTCCGTGAGGCATTCGATGAGCATCGCCACGCCGTTCGGGCCGTAGCCCTCGTACATGATCGTCTCCCAGTCGGCGCCGCCGGCCTCCTCGCCGGCGCCGCGCCGCCGCGCGCGCTCGACGTTGTCGCCCGGGACCGAGTTCTTCTTGGCCTTCTGGATGGCGTCGAACAGCGTCGGGTTGCCGTCGGGGTCACCGCCACCCGTGCGGGCCGCCACCTCGATGTTCTTGACGAGTTTGGCGAAGAGCTTGCCGCGCTTGGAGTCGATCGCCGCCTTCTTGTGCTTGGTGGTGGCCCACTTGGAATGGCCTGACATGGGGAGTTCCGCCCTCCGGGGTGTCTGGGGTGAGGCCTGGATGACCTCCGGGTGACTTACGGGTGTCGCTGACGGCCCACTCTACGAGGTCGCCGCCCTGACCATGTCGAGGAAGTACCGATGGACGCGCACGTCGTCGGTGACCTCGGGGTGGAACGAGGTCGCGAGGGCGTTGCCCTGGCGCACCGCGACCACGTGATCCTCGCCGTCCGAGGCGCGGACGCCGGCGAGTACCTCGACGTCCGGTCCCACCGTCTCCACCCACGGTGCCCGGATGAAGACCGTCCGAAACGGGTCGGGGCCGAGGGCGTCGACGACGAGGTCGGCCTCGAACGAGTCGACCTGCCGCCCGAAGGCGTTGCGCCGGACGGTCATGTCGATGGCGGAGAACCACGTGGCGTCCGGGCGGGTGTCGAGCACCACGGAGGCCAGCAGGATCATCCCCGCGCACGAGCCGTACACGGGCATCCCGCCCGAGATCCGCTCGGACACCGGCTGGTACATGTCGTACACGTCCAGTAGGCGGCTCATCGCGGTCGACTCACCGCCGGGCAGCACGAGCCCGTCGACCGTGTCCAGCTCCGATCGGCGGCGCACGGTGACGGCCTCCGCCCCGACGGTCTCCAGGTGGCGCAGGTGTTCGGCGACGTCGCCCTGGAGGGCGAGCACGCCGATCCGGGGGCGATTCGCCGCGCTCACCTGTGGTCCCCGCGGGAACCGGCGTCCCCGCGGGCGGCTGCGGTGCGGTCGGACCCGGTGCCCGACAGGTCCACAGGGAAGGGCTGCGCCCCCTCCCGGAGGCGACGCGACAACCCCTCCTGGGTGACCGCCGCGACGAGGCGCCCCGTCCGGTCGAAGATGCGGCCCTGGGTGAGGGCCCGGCCGCCGAAGGCGGACGGGGACGTCTGGTCGTACAGCAGCCAGTCGTCGGCCCGGAACGGGCGCAGGAACCACATCGCGTGGTCCAGGGAGGCGTCCTGGGTGGGCTCATCGGGGTGGATGACCTTGGCCGAGCTCAGCAGGGTCATGTCCGACATGTAGGCGAGCGTGCACACGTGGAAGTTGGGGTCGTCCGGCAGTTCGTCCACGCACCGGAACCACACCCTCTGCTGTGAGGCGATCTGCGAGGATCCGCGGAGCCTGTCGGGCGGCACCATCCGGATGTCCCACTGCGCCCACTCGTCCACGAAGACACGGTGGGTCTCGTCCAGGTCCTCGTACCGCGGCGCGGGGATCTCCTCGGCGTCGATCACGTCGGGAATCGGGTCCTGATGCTCGATCCCCTCCTGGTCGCGGAGGTGGAAGGAGGCCGACATCGAGAAGATGGGCTCGCCCTCCTGGATCGCGGTGACCCGCCGGGTGGCGAAGCTCCGACCGTCCCGCAGCCGGTCCACCTGGAAGACGGTGGGAGCCGACGGGATCCCCGGCCGGATGAAGTAACCGTGGAGCGAATGGACGTGCTTGTCGTCGTCGACGGTGCTGACCGCGGCGGTCAGGGTCTGACCGGCGACCTGGCCGCCGAAGGTGCGCTGCAGGTGGGTCTCGATCGGGTGACCGCGGTAGAGATCGCGGTCGATGCGCTCGATCGCGAGGATGTCCTCGATCTTGGCCACCGGTGGGTCACCAGCCCCGCTCGGCGAGCCGGTGCGGCTCCGGGATGTCGTCCACGTTGATGCCCACCATGGCCTCGCCCAGGCCACGGGAGATGTTCGCCAGGGTCTCCGGGTCGTCGTGGAAGGTGGTGGCCTTGACGATCGCCTTCGCACGCTCGGACGGGTTGCCGGACTTGAAGATCCCCGAGCCGACGAACACGCCCTCGGCGCCGAGCTGCATCATCATCGCGGCGTCGGCGGGGGTGGCGATGCCGCCGGCGGTGAACAGCACCACGGGGAGCTTGCCGTTGCGCGCCACCTCCTTGACCAGGTCGTACGGCGCCTGGAGCTCCTTGGCGGCCACGTAGAGCTCGTCCTCGGGCAGGTTCTGCAGGCGGCGGATCTCCTGGCGGATCTTGCGCATGTGCGTGGTGGCGTTGGACACGTCACCCGTACCGGCCTCGCCCTTGGAGCGGATCATCGCCGCGCCCTCGGTGATGCGCCGCAGCGCCTCGCCGAGGTTGGTGGCGCCACAGACGAACGGCACGGTGAAGTCGAACTTGTCGATGTGGTTGGCGTAGTCGGCCGGGGTGAGGACCTCGGACTCGTCGACGTAGTCCACGCCGAGCGCCTGGAGGATCCGTGCCTCGACGAAGTGGCCGATACGGGCCTTGGCCATCACGGGGATGGAGACGGCCTCGATGATCCCGTCGATGAGGTCGGGGTCGCTCATCCGGGCGACACCACCCTGCGCGCGGATGTCCGCGGGGACCCGCTCGAGGGCCATGACGGCCACGGCGCCGGCGTCCTCGGCGATCTTCGCCTGCTCGGCGGTCACGACGTCCATGATGACGCCACCCTTGAGCATCTCGGCCATACCTCGCTTGACGCGTGCGGTTCCGGTGGTGTTCTCGGTGGACTGCGGCTCGCTCACGAAATAGGCCTTTCCTGGCGTCGATGACTCGTAGTAGGCGTCCAGTGTAGGTCGCCCTGACCTCGGTTCCCCAACCGCCGCCCCACCGCGCCGGGTCAGCCTCCCGCGTGTGGGTGGTCGACGAGTTCGACGTAGTCGGGCATCGGGGCGCGCCCCGCGAGTCGGAGCGCCCTGACGGTCCCCTTCTCGCGCAGGGTCCTGGTGTCGCGGACCGCGTCGTTGTAGAAACTCCGCGCCATCGCGACCCTGTCGGACACGTCCTCGAGTTCGGCGGCCAGGTCGACCGGCAGCACGGCGACGTCCAGCCCGGCCAGCAGGGTGCCGAGGGTGTTCTCCGCCCTCTCGGCGTCCGGCGCACCGTCGTCCGCGGGCGGGCCGGGCCGGGCCGGGTCCGGGTCGGGCCGGGGGTC
>NZ_JAALDZ010000289.1:0-7511 GCF_014145125.1 Dietzia sp. CQ4
GGGCGCCGTCGGGCGTAGGCGGCCGGGCGGACGTAGGGTGCGACCCGCTCAGGCCAGCCGACGGACCGCCTCGGCCACCGTGGCGTCGGTCGCGGTGAGGGCGATGCGGACGTGCCGGGCCCCGGCGGAACCGTAGAACTCACCGGGGGCCACCAGCACACCGCGGGCGGCGAACCAGTCCACCGTCTCCCGGCAGGGCTCGTCGCGGGTCGCCCAGAGGTAGAGCCCGGCCTGCGAGTCGTCGACGCGGAACCCGGCGTCCTGCACGGCCGGGAGCAGGAGCTCACGTCGGGCCCGGTACCGCTCGCGTTGCTCGGCCTCGTGGGCGTCATCCCGGAGCGCCGCGGTCATGGCGTTCTGGACGGGCAGGGGCATCATCAGACCCGCGTGCTTGCGCACCGCCAGCAGCTCCGCCACGAGGGACGGGTCGCCCGCCACGAACCCCGCACGATACGAGGCCAGGTTCGACGTCTTGGACAGCGAGTGCAGGGCCAGGAGCCCGGTGTGGTCGCCGTCGCAGACACGCGGGTCGAGGACCGAGGGCGCCTCACCCTCCCAGACCAGCCCGAGGTAGCACTCGTCCGAGGCCACGATCACCCCGCGGTCGCGGGCCCAACCGACGACCTTGCGCAGGTGGTCCACGCCGAGCACCCGGCCGCTGGGGTTCGACGGCGAGTTGAGGTAGAGCAGGGTGGGCGACGACGGGCCGAGTTGCGTCAGGGAGTCGGCGCGCACGACCGTCGCACCCGCGAGCAGGGCCCCCACCTCGTAGGTCGGGTAGGCCACCTCCGGCACGACGACCGTGTGGCCCGGGCCGAGTCCGAGCTGTGCGGGCAGACCCGCGATCAACTCCTTGGTACCGATCGCGGGCAGGATCGCCCCGGGATCCAGGCCGGTGACCCCGTAGCGCCGGTGGAGAGCGTCGGCGGCCGCGAGCCGGAGCTCCGCGGTCCCGATGGTGGTCGGGTAACCCGGTTCCGCGGATCCGGCGGCGAGTGCCTCACGGATCAGCGGGGCGACCGGGTCGACGGGGGTGCCCACGGTGAGATCGACCAGGCCGTCGGGATGCGCGGTGGCCACTGACCTCGCCTCGGCGAGGGTGTCCCACGGGAACACGGGTAGCGCGCGCCCGGGCGGACGACGCTCCGGGCGCGACACCACCGGGGTCACTCCTGGTTCATGGGGGGCAGCGCCTTGATGAACGGGTGGTCGTAGTCGACCTTGCCCACCTTGGCGGCGCCGCCCGGCGATCCCAACTCGACGAAGAAGTCGACGTTGGCGGTGTTGTACTCGGACCACTCCTCCGGGGTGTCATCCTCGTAGAAGATGGCCTCCACCGGGCAGACGGGCTCACACGCGCCGCAGTCGACACACTCGTCGGGGTGGATGTACAGCATCCGTCCACCCTCGTAGATGCAGTCGACAGGACACTCCTCGACGCAGGACTTGTCCATCACGTCGACGCACGGCTCTGCGATCGTGTAGGTCACGTCAGCCACCTTCCTCGTAGCGGTATGGCCTGCATCGTATGTCACACCCCGCGTCCGCGACGACGCCGCCCCGAAGCCGGTCGCGCTATGTGACGACGGTCACGGGGATCTGGGTGGGGGCCGGTCCGTAGACGGTGTCCCGACGCCGGGCGGGCCGACCGATCCCGGTGGCGATCTCCGCGATCTCCTCCGGGGTCTTGGCGGACCCGTTCTCGGCCCCGGCCATCCGGGAGATCGTCTCCTCCATCAGCGTGCCGCCCAGGTCGTTCGCCCCCGCGCGGAGCATGGTGCGCGTCCCCGCGACCCCGAGCTTGACCCAGCTGGTCTGCACGTTGTGGATCGATCCGTGCAGCATGATCCGTGCCAGGGCGTGGACGGCGACGTTCTCCTCCCGCGTCGGGCCCGGCCGGGACGCGCCCGCCAGGTACAGCGGGGCACTGCGGTGCACGAAGGGCAGGGGGACGAACTCGGTGAACCCGCCGGTCCGGTCCTGGATCCCCCGCAGGGTGCGCAGGTGCGCCACCCAGTGCCTCGGCGTGTCCACGTGGCCGTACATCATGGTCGAGCTCGAGCGCAGGCCCACCTCGTGGGCGGTGGTGACGATGTCGATCCACTCGGAGGCCGGGAGTTTGCCCTTGGTCAGGACCCAGCGGACCTCGTCGTCGAGGATCTCCGCCGCGGTACCGGGGATGGTGTCCAGACCGGCCGCCCGCAGCTCGGTGAGCCACTCCCTGACCCCCACCCCGGACCGGGCCGCCCCGTTCGAGATCTCCATCGGGCTGAACGCGTGGACGTGCATGGACGGCACCCGCTCCTTGACCGCGCGGACGAGGTCGGCGTAACCGGAGACCGGCAGGTCCGGGTCGATCCCGCCCTGCATGCAGACCTCGGACGCCCCGGAGACGTACGCCTCGTACGCGCGGTCGGCCACCTCGGCGGCCGAGAGCGAGAACGCGTCCGCGTCCCCCTTGCGCTGGGCGAAGGCGCAGAACCGGCACCCCGTGTAGCAGATGTTGGAGAAGTTGATGTTCCGGTTGACCACGTAGGTCACCGTCTCCCCCACCACGTCCGCGCGGATCCGGTCGGCGAGTCCGGCCACGGCGGCCAGCCCGTCCCCCGTGGCCGTGGCCAGGGCGAGGTACTGGTCGTCCTTGAGGCCGGCCGGGTCCGACTCCGCGGCCCGCAGCGCTGCGAGCACCTCGGAGTCCGCCCGCTCGGGGACCAGCGCGGCCGCACCGAGCTCGGCGGCGCGGGCCCGGATGACGTCCCAGTTGCCGAACGCCTCGCCGATGTCCGAACGGGTGTCGGTGTTGCGGCCCTCGGTGTCGATCGCGGTGTGCAGGTCGGTCCGTCCGCTCGAGTCCCAGTCGTCGTCGGGCTCCTGCCACGGCCGCCCCGAGGGACGGACCACCTCGTCGTCGTCGCCCTCGCCACCGCCGCCGACCGCCGCCAGGCCCGTGGCCGGGTCGGCGAGCGCGTGGACGTGACCCGACACCCTGGGGTCGATCCAGGCGTCACCCGCTCCGACGTATCGCGGGTGGGCGGTGAGTCGCTCGGTCAGCGCCCAGCCCGCCGCCGCCAGGTCGGCGGTCAGTCCCTCCAGATGCGGCCACGGCCGCTCGGGGTTGACGTGGTCGGGTGTGAGCGGGGAGATGCCGCCCAGGTCGTCCACCCCCGCGCCGATGAGGGCCAGCACGTCCTGCCGGTCGACCAGGTTCGGCGGGGCCTGGACGGCGACCCGCGGGTCGAGCACCAGGCGCGCGACGGCGATCGCGGCGAGGAACTCGTCGGTGTCCGCGTCGGCCGAGTCGCGCATGGCGGTGTCGGGCTTGGCCCGGAAGTTCTGGACGATCACCTCCTGGAGGTGTCCGAACTCCCTGGCCAGCCCGGCCAGCGCGAGCAGACTGTCGGCCCGCTCGGTCCTGTTCTCCCCGATCCCCACCAGGATCCCCGAGGTGAACGGCACCGCGAGACGCCCCGCGTCGGTCAGGGTGCGCAGCCGCACGGCCGGGTCCTTGTCCGGGCTGCCGTGGTGACACGCACCCGGGGTGGTGAACAACCTCGTGGCCGTGGTCTCGAGCATCATCCCCATGGACGGTGCGACCGGCTTGAGGGTGGACATCTCCGACCAGCTCATCACGCCGGGATTGAGGTGCGGCAGCAGACCGGTCTCCTCCAACACCCGGATGGCCATGGCCCGGACGTAGTCCAGCGTCGAGGAGAAGCCGCGCGATTCGAGCCACTCCCTCGCCTCGGGCCACCGGTCCTCCGGTCGGTCACCCAACGTGAAGAGCGCCTCCTTGCACCCGGCCTCCGCGCCGCGCCGGCACAGGTCCACCACCTCGTCGGGGTCGAGGAACATGCCCTCGCCGGCGGCCCGGAGTTTCCCCGGCACGGTGACGAAGGTGCAGTAGTGGCAGCGGTCGCGGCACAGGCGGGTGAGCGGGACGAACACCTTGCGGGAATACGTCACCACCCCCGGACGCCCCTCGTCGAGGAGGCGGGCGTCGCGACGCGCGGCCGCCAGCCCGGTCAGCCGGACGAGATCGTCTCCGCGCGCGGCCAGCAACACCGCCGCCTCGGTCACGTCGAGGGTGAGCCCGTCGGAGGCCCGGCGCAGCGCGCGCCGCATGGCCGAGGGCGCGGGCTCGGGATCGACGGGCGTCAGGGCGAGATCCATGTCCGTGATGATGCCCCACCGGGGCCGGGAGGTGGAGGGCCGGTGCTGCGTGGGAGGTCACGGGCGTGCGGAACGGGACCGCGCATTAGTCTGGGCGGCATGCCCGATCCCGCCCGTCCCCTGCGCAGCAACGGCGATCCCCTGGTGTCCGCACCCCCCCGTGGCGCCGGTGGCGCCCACGCCCTGCGCGAGCCGGCTCCGGCGACCGCCACCGAGGACGTCCCCGACTCCGGGGAGGGTCTGCTGACGTCTAACCGGGTGCTCGTCACGGCTCCGCGTCACCGGATCTCCCCCCGCACGCCGGTGTTGTGGGTGATCGAGGGGATCTGGTCGTGGGCGATCCTCGCCGCCCTGCAGGTCGGGTGGTACTTCTGGGGCGACAACGTGATGGGGTTCTGGAACTGGGTCGCGCTGGCCGCGACCGTCCCGTTCGCGTTCATGTCGATCGTGGTGGCGCCGTGGTGGCGCTACATCGTGGCCCGCTGGGACGTCTCGGACACCGCGGTGTGCTCGCGCAAGGGCTGGTGGACCACCCAGTTCCGGATCGCCCCGCTGGCCCGCCTCCAGACGGTGTACACCACCCGCAACCTGTTCGAGCGCTGGTTCGGCCTGGCCACGGTCCACGCCTCCACCGCCTCCGCGCAGGGCACGGTCGAGATCAGGGGGCTGACCCTCGCTGATGCCGAGGCCCTGGCCCAGCACCTCATCGCCATCGCCAACCTCGACTCGGAGGACGGGACGTGAGCGGACCGGGCGCCGCGGCCGGGGTGACGGCGGGTCCGGACGACGACGACGAGGCCGGCTCCTCCGTCGACACCTCGCGGGACCCGGGTTCCGACCCGACGGAGGAGGACACCGCGGCCGATCGGACCGACGAGGCCGGACAGGTCGACCCGGAGGCCCCGTGGGAGCGGTTGTCCTGGCGGATGCTGCTGGTGGACCCCCTGGGGATGCTCACCCGGCTGCTGCCGCTGTTCCTCATCTCCCTGTGGCTGGGCTCGAACCGCAACAACTACTGGTTCGAGATCGGCGTCATCTCACTGATCGTCCTCGGCAGTCTGCTGCGGTGGCTGTCCACGAGCTATCAGGTCGGCCGGACCCACATCATCCTGAGGAAGGGCTTCTTCAGCCGCAACGTGGTCACGGTGTCGCGCCAGCGGATCCGCAGCGTGGACACCGAATCGGATCTGTTCCACCGGGTCATGCGGGTGTCGATCGTCGAGGTCGGCACCGGCCGCGCGGACTCCGGGAAGTCGGACGCCGAGCGGTTCCGGCTCAACGCCATCGACACGGCCCAGGTCGAGCCGCTGCGCGACGAGTTGCTCAAGCACCGGCGTGCCCTGGACCCGACGCTCAGCGAGGAGGACGAGGAGCAGTGGGGGTCGAAGTACGGTGAGGACATCTCCCAGTGGCGCGTCACGTGGGCCAGGTTCGCGCCGTTCTCCTTCATCGGGTTCGGCGTGCTCCTGTCACTGTGGCTCATCACCTGGCAGATGGGCGACATGCACGACCGCGTCATGGACCTCGCGGTGGTCGAGGCGGCCGTCTCGTGGCTCGATTCCCTCGGACAACCGTGGACGCTGGTCGGCGAGGCCGTCGCGATCTGGCTGGTGGCCGGCGTCCTGGCGATCATCACCTACGCGATCCGCTACGGGAAGTACGCACTCACCGACCGTGGGCAGTTGCTCTACGTCCAGAACGGCATCCTGCGCCGCAAGCACCAGGCGTTGGACAAGGCCAGGCTCCGCGGGGTCGAGATCCGTCTGCCCGTGTACCTCCGGATCCTGGGCGGCGGCCGGCTCGAGCCCATCATGACGGGGACCAAGAAGGGTGCCGCCGCGTCGACCCTGCTGCCGCAGGCACCCATCAAGGACGTCCGCCGGGTGGCGATCCGCATCCTCGGTGACCCGACCCCCGTCACCGTGCCTCTGCGACGTCACCCGTGGAAGGCCGCCCGGCGGCGGATCACCCGCGGACTCATGCCGTTCTGGATCGTGGCCGGTCTCATCGTCCTGGTCCGGATCGACTCCGGTCCCTCGGCCGAGATCTGGGTGCGGTGGGCGATCCCGGCGGCCCTCGTGTTCTTCCTCGCGTTGTCGGTCGACCGGATCAGGATGCTCGGCCACGCACTGCTGCCCGACATGCTGGTGACCTCGCACGGGTCGTGGACCGCCAAGCGGACGGTCCTCGAGGCGGACGGGATCATCGGATGGACGGTGACCCAGTCGGTGTTCCAGCGCTCGGCCGGGGTCGCCACCGTCTCCGCGGCCACCCCGGCGGGCAACGGCGTCTACTCGGTGATGGACATGGACGCCGACGAGGCGTGGGCTCTGGCCGAGGCGCTGACCCCGGGGATCACGGACGTCTGGAACCACGAGGGTGACCCCGACATGCGTTCCTCACCCTCGATGGGTATCCGGGCGCAGTGATCGACCCAGGGTCGCGACCCACAGCGGGATGAGACCGCCCACCAGCAGCAGCGCCAGGCCCCGCAACCCGATCGGGACCGGCATGTCCCCGCCGGGACCCAGGTTGAGCGCCACCAGGGTGAGGATCCAGATCAGGGCCGGGAACACGGCCACGATCGCGCGTTCGGACCAGGCTGAGGCTACCCGCACCAGGAACAGCGACCACACGCCGGCCACCAGGATGGTGAACGGGGCGGGGACCGGGCCGACATACGCGGTCAACCAGGCGACGGTGAGGACACAGCTGGTCGCGGCCCCCACCGCGAGCATCAGCAGCGCCACGCCGAGCTCCACGGCCGAGGTGGTGCGCGCGACGGCGGTCCGGCCGGTCACCGGGACTCCCCCACGAGCCCGTCGAGAAGGTGTGCGGTGCCGGGCGGGCACTTGACGTAGGGGCCGTCGGGGTCGACGAGGTCGTGGGCGATGTACCACTCGACCTCCGAGACCGGCTGCAGCACCCCGTTGGTCAGTGCGAGGAACCACGGATCGTCGTCCGTGCCGGGCACCAGTTCCAGCTGGGTCGCGTGCCCGGTCAGTGCCTCCAACTTGGCCGCATAGGTCGCGTCGTCGAGCGGCACCCGGTGGGTGAGTCGGGAGTCCGGCACCGAGGGAAGCTCGGACTCCCCCGCGTGCCGCAGGTGGCCGGGTGGCGCGGGGTGCCGTCGCGAGACGTCCGACCGGGCGGTCACCGTCCACGCCATCCGCCGGGGCCGGTGGCCGGCCTCGTCGAGAGCGGCGCGGACGACCTCGTGGACACGGATGTGATCCGGGTGCCCGTACCCCCCGCGCGGGTCGTAGGTGACGAGGAGATGGGGCCGCCAGCCGTCGAGGAGCGACGCCATCTCCTCGACCGCCTCGCGTCCCGACCCGACG